>JBDTPR010000245.1:0-8923 GCA_039932635.1 Candidatus Solibacter sp. | reverse complement strand
CCGCCCGGCGCCAGCACGCGGCGCAGTTCCGAGGCCACGCGCAGCGGGTCGCACACGTGTTCCAGCACGGCGTCGCATTCCACGCGCTGGAAGATGGCGTCGGGAAAGGGTAACTGCTCGGCGTCGGCCGCCACGTTGACGCCTGGCATGGGGAAGAGATCCAGATTGATGTAGCCCGGCACGGAGCGGCCGGCGCCGCCGATATAGAGATTCCACTTACCCAGGGGAAAATCGCGAGCCTCGCGCCAGTTCATCACGAAGGGCACGGGCGGTTCCAGCGCGCGCCGCAGCCAGCTACGCGCTTCGCGCGCGCGGTAGCGCTGCTCCAGAACCTGCGTGCCTGCCACTTACTTGGCCGGCGGCAAGATCTTCAACTTCGCCGGAAGTGTGAACAGATCGTCCTGCAGATTCTTGTTGATCTGCACGTTCTCCGAGTAAATCTCGTACAGTTTTTCGCCGTTGCGCGACCGGCGTATACTGAACGGCCACATCACGCCGCCGCCCACATCGCGATACTTGGCGAACAAGGTCTCCTCGGTATCGAAATCCTTATACTCGGGATTGCGGCGCTTGAGTATCTGCCGCACCGGCAGTTTGCTGGACGTGCTGAAATAAACGGTTACTGTAAGCCCGTTGGAATCGGTGATATCGACAATTTCGGCGGGCAGATTCTCGTACCGGTCGCTGCCGCGCGAGTAGAAATCCATACCGGGCTCGTTGAGGCGCTGGCGGAGGACGTAGAAGATATTGCGCAGCGTTCCGTCTTTCCAGTTTTCAGCGCGTTTGGGCTCCAGCATGCGCGCTCCGCGAAACGTGATCTCCCAGGCTCCGTCATCGTTGAAGAGAATTCCGCTGTAGGCGTCCTTGCCGAAATTCTGGCGCTCGCGGACCGAAGGCTTTCCTGGCACTGGCGTGAGATAGCGCGTATAAATAGTGGCGATATCGAGTCCCTGCAATTCCTGGCGGAAGAACGAATAGGCGCGCCCAGTCTCCGTGCGATCCTCCATGGCAAGGAAGGCCTTCCCGCCCACCGCTTGCAATGCCTCATTGACCACGCGCTTGCCACGCTCGTGAGCGTTCTCAGCGCCCAGGCAAGCGCCTGCCATGGCCAGAAAAACCCAAAGTGTGCCAGTCCTCATTGCGGCCTTCGACTCATGTCCTGCGGGCTCAAACCCGTGTTTATTTTGTAGTCCTTCACCAGCGTGTCGGCAAACCGGCGGCCGCCCTGATTGATGGTGATCTTGAAGGGGATGAGAATGCCGGCGACATCGCGAAAATCTTCGTACACGTCTTCGGAGTAGATGGGAGCGCCGCTCGCCTGCTGGGTGTCATACGACACTCGCTTGGGGAGATGGGTCTGCGGGTCGAATTCCACGGTGCTCATTTGCCCGCTGGAATCGGTCACCTGCACGGTGTTCTCCTCGATCGCATTGACGGTACGGCCCTCCACGCGATCGCTCAGGAGCAGCCGGAAATAAACGCGGAACAGATCCCCCATTACCTGGCTGCGCTGCGCTCCGCCGAGCGCGCCCCAACCCTGCGGGGTGGAAATCCAGCCCACCTTCCCATCGGTGTAGGCGGACACGCGACCTGCCGGAATGGTGCTGTCCTGGCGAAAGATGGTGGGCTTGATCCAGCGGTCGGTCTGCACGATTTTCGAGCCGCCGAGGTTGGGCACCGACGGATCGATCTGGTAATCGGCGAGCATAGTGTAGTCCTTCACGGCGGCAAGCTTCTCAGTTCCGCCCGCCGCGGCCTGGGCCAGCGCTAAAATCTGCTTGCCCTGCGCCATGCTGGCCTCGGTGGTCTCGACCACCTCTGCCTTGGCTTCCGGAATCGTAATATCCAGCCTGGTTACCGGACCCAGTTTCTCCAGCGCTTCTCCGAACAGGGTTGGATTGGCCGTCACTACAACAGTTAGATTCGCGGGATTCAGATATAGTTTCGCTACCCGCGTCACGTCGGCGCGCGTGACCGCCTGCAGCGCCTTCTCGTGCAGCGCGAGGAAGTCCTTGGGATAGCCGTAATACTCGAGCAGCATTTGGCGCACGAAGAGTTTGTTGCGGTCGTCGTGGCTGAAGATCATGACGTTGAGCGCGGAATCGCGCGCCACGCGGCATTCCTCTTCGGTGACCTCAGCGGTGCGCAGGCGCTCGATTTCATCCTTGATCGCCGCGACTGTATCGGTAGTGGCGACGCTCTTGACGCTGCCTGTGATCTCAAAAAGCCCGGGCTGCAGGAATCCCGCGTTCCACGATGCAGCGACTTCGTTGTTGACGCCGAGGCGGTCGCGCAATCGGTTGGCAATACGGCTCTGCGAGCCCCCGCCCAGCACGCGCGCCATGACTTCCAGCGCGGCGCTGTCTTTGTCGCTGCGCAGCCCACCCAACTGGCCGATGGTGAAGAAAGTCTGCTGTGCGTCTTTCTTCTCCGCCAGGAAAACTCCTGGTGCGGGCGCATTCTTCACTCTGCCGAATTCGGGTACCGGCGCCTGCTGCGACTTCCAATCGCCAAAGATTTTTTCCAGGAGCAGTTTCATTTCGGCTGCATTGAAATCGCCCCAGATGCCGAGCATGGTGTTAGCGGGAAAAAAATAGCGCTGATGGAAGGCGCGCACGTCGGCGCGTTGCACGTGGTCGAGCGTGCTGTATTCCGGCTGCCAGCCGTATGCGTTGTCCTTGCCATAGATCAGGGCGGCGAACTCGCGGCGCGTCAGGTTGCGCTGGACATCGTTGCGGCGCCTGATGCTATCGCGCACTTGCGCTTTGGCGATCTCGACCTTCTCCTGCCGGAAGCCCGGCTGCGCCAGCAGTTCCTTAAATACCTGTACGGTGGCGGCGGCGTTCTCCTTGAGGGAACTGAAGGACATTGTCGCCATATTTTCGGGGATCGCCACCTCAATATTGGCCGCGTTGTCCTCCAGCAGGATATCGAGTTGTTCCGGCGTCTTGATGTTGCTGCCCCCGGTCCGCAGCGCGATCGCCGTCAGCTGCGCCAGCCCGATGCGCTGCGGCGGGTCCAGGAGGCTGCCGGTCTTCACGATCGCCATACCGCCCACCAACGGCAGGTCGTGATCTTCAAAGAGCGATACCCTGATGCCGTTGGAGAGCACAAAGTTTGAGACCGCGGGCTGCTGAATCGGGTGGAGCGGGGGATAGGTCAAGTCCTTCGCCGAGCTCATACCGACGCTGGCAGGTGCCGCCTTGGTGGGCGCGGCCGGAGGGCGGGCAGCGGGCGTTGCGCCTCGTCCGGCGCCAGGCGCGGCGGGAGCAGGGGCTCCACGACGCCCGGCGGGCAGCGCCAGGGGTTTCTGCTGCGCGGCGTCGACCCCAGTTAGTCCCGGGGTCGACTGCGCGTAAGCAGCCGTGAGGAACAGAAAGACTCCGAGACCTCGCCTCATTGGGCACCTCCGGTCTTGCGCTCCGGCACCTTTACGGGCGGAGCGTTCGATTGGCCCGGCTGGACGCTGTACAGGGTCGTTCTTCCGGTCGCCACGAAATAGCGGCTGGCCACGCGTTGCAGGTCCTCGGCCCGCACTTTGTTCAAGTCGTCCAGTTGGGTGAAGAGGCGGCGCCAGTCGCCGAAACTGCCGGCGTGCAGAGCCAGCAGGCTCGCCGTATCCGGATTGCTGTTCAGGCGGCGGATCAGATTGGCGCGACCGGCGGCCTTAGCGCGTGCGAGCAATTGGGGATCCACCGGGGTAGTCTTGAAGCGCGCCAGCATATCATCCAAGGCCTTCTGGTTCTCCTCCACGGTCCGGCCGGGAGCGGGCACGATGGTAAAGAGGAAGAGACTCGGAAACCGTCCGTCCGGGATGGTGGACGTCGCCTGAGCCTGCTGCGCCAGACGCTTCTCCTGCACCAGGTCGGTGTACAACATGCTCAAACGTCCCTGCGAGAGGATGATCTGGAGGACGTCCAGGGCCACATCGTCTTTGTCGTACTGGCTGGGCCGTTTGTAGCCCACCATCGCCACCGTGGGACCGGGCAGTTCGACCACCACCGTCTTGGGACCGATCTGCGGTGGTTCCTGCGTGCTGACCCTGGGCGGTAGCGGTTTGGCGGGCATGGAACCGAAGTATCTTTCGGCCAGCCAGCGTGCATTGGTCAGGGTTATGTCGCCCACCATGGCCATGGTGATGTTGCCTGGAACGTAATATTGCTCGAAGAATTCCTGGGCTTGGCTGCGTCGCAACAACTGCATGTCGCTGGGCCAGCCGATCACCGGATTGCGGTAAGGGTGGGTCTTGAATGCCGCCGCCAGCAACTCCGCTAACATTTTGGCCTGGGGATTGCCTTCGACGCGCTGGCGGTATTCCTCCAGCACGGCTGTTCGCTCGTTGTAAAATTCGCGAAACGCGGGACGAATCAGGCGCTGCGATTCCATCAGAAACCAGAGTTCGGCGCGGTTTGAGGGCAGGCTGTAGCTGTTCTCAGTGTAGGTGGCGGTCGCCTCTGTTTGCAGGTTTACCGCCCCATTCTCGTCCAGGAAACGCCGGTATTCGGCCGATGCCGAGAGTCGCTGTGCGGCTTCGAGGGCCTGGCGCGCCAGGTTGCGCAGCCCGTCGATACGGACCTGGTCGGCCCGCGCACCTTTACGGGCTTCCGCTTCGGCCTTGCTCAGGGCGTCCTCTACTGCATCCAGAGCCTTTTTTTCCTCCGGCCAGTTGCGGGTTCCCAGGGTTTCGGAACCCTTGAAGGCCATATGCTCGAGCATGTGCGCCACGCCGGACTGTCCGGCCGGGTCGTTGACGCTACCGGCGTCGATCCACGTGTGGAAGGAAATCACCGGCGAGTCGTGCCGTTCCAGCACGAGGAAGTGCAGGCCGTTCGGCAGGGTGAATTCGGCAATTTTCTTTTGCAGCTCCTGCAACTCCTGGGCGGACAAAATCACTACTGCGGAGATGAGCAGGGAGCACAGACGCAAACCACGCACGATGGACAGCTCCTTAGGCCTTGGGGATCGCACTGCTTTTAAGAGGATACCAGGGTCCTTCCGGGGGGTACATCCGGTAGATGGGACCGCGAGTACTCCAGAAGTACCCGCATTACTTTCGTTTTGCTCATTCCTTCCGTAAGATGAACTCAGCCTGAGATCGGGAAAGGGGTTTGAATGGATTCTACAGAGTTTTGGGGCAAGTCCGCGGGCGACCAGATTGCTGGCGATCGTCGGGAAGACCGCCGCTACCAGTTGCAGCTGGAATGCAAATGGAAGTTGATCCGGCGTCGTCGCGTGCTGGACACGGGAATCGGCCATACCATCGACGTTTCCAGCGGCGGCCTACTGTTCGACGCGGGCCGGCACCTTCCCGAAGGGCTGAATGTTGAGCTTTCCATCGCCTGGCCGGTCCTGCTGCATAATGTGGCGCCGATGCAACTGGTGGCCAGCGGCAAGATTGTACGCACTAGTGGGCGGCAGGTGGCGATTCAAACGGTTGCCCATGAGTTTCGAACGACAGGGGTCTCCGCCGATCAGCGTCCGGCTCCGGCCAACGGCGCGCATGACCCGGCAGTGCTTAGTAATCCTGCTACTTTCGCGGTGCTAGGGCGATTGTAGCCCGAGCATTGCGTGTTCAGTCAGAGCCGCGACCGTGAGGGAGCAGTCGGTCTGGGGCGTCTCAAGGCAAGTTAGCAACCGCTCCCTTACGGTCGCGGCTCTGATTGGGTTATTTCCCCCGGCGGCCCGCGACGGGCTCCGGTTCGGGCGGCGGAGGCGGAGGCAGTTCCTCTTCCACCACCTTTTTCGGCTTGCGATTGAGGATCTCGCTGATGAACTCCTCGCGCGCCTTGGCGTATTTGGGCGAGCCGGGCTTGGGTTCGATGGTGGCCCATTCCTCAGGCGTGATCTCCTGCACGGTGGGCAGGTACTTCTGGAAGTGATTGCGGATGCGCTCCTGCACCGGCTTGACGGCGGAGTGGTAGAGCACGAACAACACGTCCTCGGGGGCAGCGGCCGCCAGAATGTGATAAACGTGCGACGGCTTGCGCACCCGCGGCGCGCGCAGCAGCGCTTCCAACTTCTTGGCGCGGGCATCGATCTTCTGATACTGATCGGTGTCGGCTTTGGCCAACTCGGCGGTCTTGACGAGCGCCGCCTTGTCCTTCGGGGAGAACTTTTCCAGCAGACAGTACATGAAGGTCGCGAAACGGGCCGTGCGCCAGCGCGTATCGTCGGGGAGAACGCGGATGGCTTTCTCGTATTTCGCCAGCCCAGCGGTATTCAACTTGGTCAGTAACACCGGTGAGAACAGGGCAAGCAATCCGGTCTCGGCCAGTCCATGAAAGATCTCCGTGGGACTGTCTTCGGCGCTGATACGCTTCAGCTCGTCGCCCAGGGTCTTGCCCGAAATGTGCTTCTCCACCTCGGCCTCGCGGGCGTTCGCCACCTGCATTTGGGTGCGCTCTTCGACGGCGTAGCCCATGCGCACCCGGTAGCGCACGAGGCGGATCAGCCGCGAGGGGTCGTCATAGAAACCGTAGGTGCTGACCGAACGAAGTTCTTTGCGCTCGATATCGGCCAGACCGTTCATCGGGTCGAGTAAAAGTCCACGGGAGGCGCGATTCAGGGAGAGCGCGATGGCGTTGCAGGTGAAATCCCGGCCGCGCAAATCCTCCTGAATGGTGGCGGAACTGACCTGCGGTTTGGCCCCGGCGCGCGCGTATTTTTCCTGCCGCGACATGGCCACCTGTGCGGTGACACCGCTGGGGAAAACCAACTCGGCGCACTTACGGTTGTCGTCGGTATGCACGAGGGTTGCGCCGGTCTTCTCGCAGATCGCCTTGGCGATCTTCAGGCCGTTGCCCTCGACCACGAAATCCAGATCGCGGATGCGGAAGCCGGCGAGCATGTCGCGCATCGCACCCCCGGTCAGGAACACGTTCACATTGGCCAGTCCGGCGGCCGCCTGCACGTCTTCCACCACCCGGTTCTGATCCGGACTCAGATGGCTCTCCAGCATGTATATGTAGTCGCTCATCGCGTTTGCGCCTTCGACCTTACAAGATGTTCCCGGCCACAGCCTTTAGGGGCCGCCTCACGCTCGGGGGTGATGTTGCTCAACGGTGTCTCGAAGCCTCGATCGCATGACATGCGTATAAATCTGGGTGGTACTGATATCCGAATGACCCAGCATGATCTGCACACTACGCAGGTCGGCGCCACCCTCGAGGAGGTGGGTCGCAAAGCTATGGCGCAGCACATGGGGTGTCAACCCGCGAAAAATGCCCGCCTTCCTGCCGTATCCGGCCAGGAGTTTCCAGAAACCTTGGCGTGTCATGCAACCACCCCGGGCTGTGATAAAAAGATATTTACTGGCGCGCCCCTTGGCCAGGACGGGCCTTCCGCCTTCCTGGTAGGCCTTAATCGCTTGGATCGCGTCCTTGCCGACCGGCACCAGGCGCTGCTTGCTACCCTTGCCCATAGTCCTCAGAACGCCGAGGTCTGAGTTTAGATCGCTGACTCCGACCTTGATGAGTTCACTGACCCTCAGGCCCGACGCGTAGAGAAGTTCCATCATGGCACAATCCCGCAGACCTGTCGGCTTAGTCAGGTCCGGCGCCTTGATAATCTTCACGATCTCTTCCAGATTCAGGTACTTAGGAATGGTCTGCCACTGCCTGGGTGTGCGCAGGTGCTCGGTCGGATCGGTGGTGATTTGGCCCTCGCGCAGTAAAAAGCCGTAAAAATTGCGGATGGTGGTCAGGTGGCGCCCGACGGAACGGCTGCCCAGGCCGGTTTGGTACAGGTTGTCGATGTGGAGACGGATCTCCGGGGTGCCGGGAAGCTCTGCCGAATCTGCCGCAAACTCCTGAAAACAAGCTAGATCATGGGAGTATGCCGCGAGTGAATTACGCGCCAGACCCTTCTCCAGGCGGCAGTAGTTCAAAAAGGCGAGAACCTGGTTACGCAGATAGCACGACCCGTCCGCCAGCGTTCCAGACATCGTGCCAATGATACAATAAGCCGCTAAATGTTTGAAACATAGTTGTGGTCCAAGGTAAATAGTTGTCCACGTCAACCACCAAAAAAGCGCTGATCCGGCGGTTCGACCGGGAAACCATGGCCGGCTTCGTCAATCCCGCCTCGTTCCTCCAGCCCGAAGGGGTGGAGTTGCTAACCGGGGACGGGCACGCCGCCGCGGTGCCTTATGGCGAGATCAAGTTCGTCGCCTTCGTACGCGACTTCGAAGGCGGGGCCGAACCCGAGCGGTCCAATTTCCAAACCAGGCCCAAGATCGCGGGACTCTGGGTCAACCTGCGGTTCAGCGACGGCAGCGGGCTGGAGGGCATTATCCCTAACAATTTGATGCTGTTGGAGGCATCCGGCTTCACCGTGACGCCGCCCGATTCGGTGGGCAACCTGCAGCGCCTCTGGGTACCCCGTCAATCGCTGATAGCGGTGGAGGTGCTGGGGGTGGTAGGCAGTCCGCTGCGGCAGCGCAAACCCAAGCCGGCGGTCAAGGACCAAATCGGACTCTTTGATTAGGCTTTCTCCATGCAAGCAATGACGGTTACGGGTATACTGGTATTTAATACTGAAGTATCTCTAGTTGGAGGTTCACTATGAAGTTTCGCAACCTGGTAGTTGCCACCCTCGGCGCCTGCCTGTTCGCACTCACCTCGTTCGCCCAGATTACGGCGATTGAAGGCGACGTCAAGGGAGAAGATGGCCAGCCTGCCGTTAAGGCGGTGATCAGACTTGTACGCACCGACATCAAGGGCGCCTACAAGTGCGATACGAACAAGAAGGGTCACTACTTCTACAATGGGCTGCCGCTGGGCACCTATAACATCACGGTCGAAATCGATGGCAAGGAAATGGATGGCATGAAGGGCGTTCGCACACGTTTGGGCGACCCGACTCCGGTGAACTTCGATCTGCAAAAGATCGCACCGGAGCTAACTCCTGACTGTTGGATACGAAA
>JBDTPR010000244.1:0-8969 GCA_039932635.1 Candidatus Solibacter sp. | reverse complement strand
CAGATCGCGAGCTTCAAGCCGAAGGTGATCGGCTCGGCGTGGACGCCGTGCGTGCGCCCGATCTGCACCGTGTGCTTAAACTCCAGCGCGCGGCGCTTCAGCACATCGCGCAAATCTTCCAGATCGCTCAGCAGAATCGCCGACGCCTGTTGCAGTAGCAGCGCCTGCGCGGTATCAACCACATCGTTGGACGTGAGCCCGTAGTGGAACCAGCGCGACACGTCGCCGTGGCCACTGGCGGCCATGCTCTCCGCCACCGCCGTGTTGAAGGCGATCACATCGTGCTTGACGGTGTTCTCGATTTCGTTGATGCGCTCGACATTGAAGCCGGCGTGTTGGCGCAGCAACCGCGCCGCCTCGACCGGCACCACGCCCAGTTGTGCCAGCGCTTCGCTGGCAGCCAACTCCACTTCCAGCCATTGTTGAAACTTGTTCTGGTCGCTCCAGATCCGACCCATTTCGGGCCGCGTGTATCGGGGAATCATGATTTTAGTATTGAAAAACCGAACTCGGCGTATTCTGCGTCGCCAGCGACAGTCGCGTTTCCAGCTTGCGCAACTGCAGCGCTTCGGCGGCTACCATCTGCACGATGGCGGGGTGATTATTCTGTTCGCTGATGTGGCCCAATATCAGATCGGCGGTGCAGGAATCCAGATCCTGCATCAGGTAATCCGACATATGCATATTGGAGAGATGACCGACGCGGCTCATCACGCGCTGCTTGACGCTCCACGGATACGGGCCCACTTTGAGCATGTCCAGATCGTGGTTGGCTTCGAGCAGCAGCACGTTGGTGCGCCGCAGATGGAACTTGATGGATTCTGGCACATAGCCCAAATCCGTGGCCACTCCCACGCGAACGCCCTGCGCCTCGAAACAATAGCCCACGGGATCGATGGCGTCATGCGGAATGCCAAAGCTCTGCACTTCGATGTCGCCGATCTGAAAGCTGGCACCCGCCTGGAAAGCTTCAAGCCTCGCAGGGGGCGCGGGACCCCAATCGATCGCCGGCGCCGTCAGCCGCGTCATATAAATAGTGGCGCGTACGGCTTTGTTGCGCGCCAGGACGGCCAGTCCGGAAACGTGATCGGAGTGCTCGTGCGTGATCAGTATAGCGTCGATATCGTCGAGCGATTCGCCGATCGACGCGAGGCGCTTGCGCAGTTCGCGCATGCTGAGGCCGGCGTCTACCAGGATGCGCGTATTTTCGGTGGCCAGGAGCGCGGCGTTTCCGGAACTGCCGCTGGCCAGCACGCAAAATTTGACGATAAGGCTACCTCGACACTCCAGAATACACCGATTCACCGTAAAACAGAATGGGTAGAAAATGTTCCCGTGCGCCGCCGCGCCGTTCCGTAGCGCGGGCGCATCATGTAGAGTAATTAGAACCCTTATGCGTTACCAGGCAGGTACTCTCCTTGTGACCTTCGCGGCCCTGTGTGCCGCGACCTCTTTTGCCGCTGACGCGCCACCGTGGTGGGCGTATGGCTTCCCCGCGCCCGGCACTCCGCCGGCCGCCGCTCCCGGACGCGGTGCGCCCGCCGCCCCCGACACTACGCCCAAGAAAATCCCGGGCAGCACCCTGGAGTTCACCAATGCCCAGATTCGCGATGGCTTCGGGCCTGCCGATTGGTTTCCAGGCGACCATCCGGCGATGCCGGAGATCGTCGCCAAGGGACGCCGCCCCGACATCCGCGCCTGCGCGCTCTGCCATTATCCGAACGGTAAAGGCCGCGCGGAAAATGCCCCGGTTTCAGGCTTTTCCACGGAATACTTCATCCAGCAGATGAACGATTTCAGGAACGGCAAGCGCAAGAGCGCCGAGCCCCGTAAGGCTAACACCAACGCCATGATCGCCATTGCCAAGGCCATGACCCCCGAGGAGATCAAAGCCTCCGCCGAGTACTTCGGCGCCATGCCCTGGACGCCGTGGATCAAGGTGATCGAAGCCGACACCGTGCCCAAGACGCGCATCAATGGCGGCCTCTTCGTGGCGCTCGATGGCAACGAGAAGGAGCCCATCGGCAAGCGCATCCTCGAAATCCCGGAGAGTACCGAGATGTCGGAGACCTACCGCAATCCGCGCTCCGGTTTTCTGGCGTACGTGCCTCCCGGCACACTGAAGGCCGGGCAGACGCTGGTCACCACCGGCGTGAACAAAACGCCGCCATGCGCCGAGTGCCACGGCGAAGGACTCAAAGGACTCGGTCCAGTGCCTGGCCTTGCCGGACGTTCGCCGAGCTACCTCGTGCGCCAGATGTACGACATGCAGGCGGGAGCGCGAAATGGCGCCTGGACTCCGCTGATGATCAAGGTCGTAGCCAAGCTGACCGAAGACGAGATGCTCGCAATCGCGGCGTACGCCGCCTCGCTCAAACCATAACACTGTTATCAGATCCGGACGAAACCTGATGAATCAAATGAATCGTATTGCGCTCCTCTTGGCCATCGCGGCGAGCCTTGCAACCGCCGTCGCGCAGACCCCGGACGGGCGCGCGGCATTCCAGACTCGCTGCGCCGTCTGCCACGGTACCGACGCCCGCGGCGGCGAGCATGCCGGCAGCATCCTCAATCAGGTGCGGCGCCGCAATGACGACCAGTTGACCGCCGTGCTCAAGCAGGGCGTCGCGCAATCCGGCATGCCCGCCTTCAACGACACGCCGGAACCTGAACTGCGCGCCATCGTTGCCTTCCTGCGCACGCTGGCCAGACCCCGTCCCGGGGAATTCGAGCGGAACGAGAAGATCTCGCTGGTGGGCGGCAAGTCCCTGGAGGGCATTGTCATGGGCCGCAATGCGCGCGAAATGCAGTTGCGCAGCGCCGATGGCAAAGTCCACCTCCTGCGTAAGTCGGGTGAGCAGTGGCGCGAAGCCACCTCGCAGAACGATTGGCCCAGCCTCCACGGCGGCTTCAGTGGCAATCGCTACACCCCCATGACGCAGATCGCCAAGGCCAACGTGGCGCGGCTCGGCGTCAAGTGGGTATACGCCCTGCCCAACGCCGCACGGCTTCAAGGAACGCCTCAGGTTTACGAAGGCATCATGTACGTAACAAACACCAATACGGTGATTGCGCTCGATGCCGGAAGCGGTGCTCCGCTGTGGAACTTCACGCGCCCGCGTACCCAGGGACTGGTCGGCAACGCGCGCTCTCCGGGCAACAACCGCAGCGTCTCCGTGGCCGGCGACCGCGTCTTCATGCAGACCGATAGCGCCCATCTGCTGGCGCTGAATCGCTTCACCGGCGAGGTCCTGTGGGAAACCGAGATGGCCGATTTCAAGCAGAACTACAACGCCACCGGCTCGCTGCTCGCCGTCGAAAACCTGGTGGTGGCCGGCACCGCCGGAGGCGAGGAAGGAGTCCGCGGATTCCTGGCCGCCTACGACCAGACCACCGGCAAGGAAGTCTGGCACACCTGGACCATTCCCGCGCCCGGCGAACCCGGGTCCGAGACTTGGGACGGCATCGACATCGCTCATGGTGGCGGACCCACCTGGCTGACCGGCAGCTACGATCCCGCCTTGAAGACGGTGTACTGGACCACGGGCAACGCCGGTCCCGATTTCAACGGCGACAATCGCAAGGGCGACAACCTGTACACCTGCTCGATTCTCGCCCTGGATGTCGCCTCCGGGAAAATCAAGTGGCACTACCAGACCACGCCGCACGACGAGTGGGATTGGGACGCGGTACAGCCCGTCCTTTTGGTGGACGCCAACTGGCAGGGCAAGCCGCGCCAGCTCCTGCTCCAGGCCAATCGCAATGGCTTCTTCTACCTGCTGGACCGCACCGACGGCAAACTGCTGTATGCCAAACCGATGGTCAAGAAGCTGACCTGGGCGAAGGAGATCGGGGCCGATGGCAAGCCCGTGCTCAACGCCAACATCGCACCTACTAAGGACGGCACCCTGGTCTGTCCTTCAGTGGAAGGCGCGGCCAATTTCTTCTCCAGCTCGTTCAATCCCGCCACCGGACTCTTCTACGTCAACACGCTCGAAAAGTGCAACGTGTTTACCAAGTCGGCGTCGCCGGAGTGGCGCGCGGCCCGCGGCTATTCGGGGGGCGGAGCGCGCGGCGCACCCGGCGAGACGCCGCAAAAATTCCTGCGTGCTTTCGATCTGCAGACCGGCAAGGTCGCATGGGAGAAAGCGCAGGCCGGACCCGGCGAGGCCTGGTCGGGCACGCTCTCCCCGGCGGGCGGACTGGTCTTCTACGGCGACGATTCCGGCGAACTGGCCGCCGCCGATGCCGCCACCGGGAAGAAGCTCTGGAGCTTCCCGTTCACCGACTCGCTGCACACCTCGCCCATGACCTACATGTTCGACAACAAGCAGTACGTTGCCATGCTGGTAGGCTCGCAGGTCTTCGTTTTCGGGCTGGCGGAATAGGCCGTAAGCGCGGTCGCCGTGATAGTCTTCAATAGATGAAAGCCGCCCGGATTCACCAGCACGGTGGGCCGGATGTCCTGGTAGTTGAAGACATCCCGGAGCCCCGCATCAAAGCCAATCAGATTCTGGTGCGCGTGCGCGCCTGCGCCCTGAATCATCTCGATCTCTTCGTGCGCGGCGGCATTCCGGGGATGAAGTTCCCGCTGCCGCACATCCTGGGTAGCGATGTCGCCGGCGAAGTGGTCGAAGTCGGGGAGTTGTGCGAGCGCGTCAAGGTCGGTTGGCGCGTGCTGCTTTCACCCGGGCAAAGCTGTCGCCAGTGCGAGCAATGCCTGTTGGGCAACGACAATTTCTGCCGCCGCTTCACCATGCTCGGCTATGCCGTGGATGGCGGCAATACCGAATTGCTGGCCGTGTCCGAATACGCCGCCATCCAGATCCCCGCCCACCTCTCGTTCGAGCAGGCGGCGGCCGCCCCGCTGGTATTTCTCACCGCGTGGCACATGCTCATGGGGCGCGCGAAACTGCAACCCGGCGACGACGTGCTGGTGCTCTCGGCATCGAGCGGCGTCGGCATGGCGGCAATCCAGATCGCCAAGATGTTTCAGTGCCGCGTGATTGCCACCGCCGGCAATTTGGAGAAGGCGGGGAAGGCGCGCGAACTCGGCGCCGATTTCGTGATCGACCACTACCAGCAGGACATCTCCGCCGAGGTCAAACAGATCACCGGCAAGCGCGGAGTGGATGTCGTGGTGGAGCACGTCGGCGTGGCCACTTGGCAGAAGAGTCTGGAATCGCTCGCGCCCACCGGCCGCCTGGTGACCTGCGGCGCCACCACCGGGTTCGACGCGCGCGTCGATCTGCGCTTCCTCTTCAGCAAGCAGTGGAGCCTGCTTGGGTCTTTCATGGGCCCCAGGGGCGAACTGCACCAGGTGCTGAAGTTCGTTTTTCGCGGCCAGTTGAAGCCCATCGTGGACCGCACGTTTCCGCTCCAGGAGATCGCGGCGGCCCACCGTTACCTCGAGAATAAGGAGCAGTTCGGCAAGGTCGTCCTGACGCTCTGAGGGGGCCGACATGGTCTTGCTCGGTTGGATTGTTCTGGCGGTGTGCTGGGTTGTCTGGGGGTACCCTTTCGCCTTCCGGGCGCCGCATAACCAGAAGCGGCCCTCGATTACGGCCATCGCGCCGACGCGGGTGGGCCTTCTTCTGGAGTCCCTGGGCATTGCCATCGCCTTCGCCTCCGGCTTGCTGAATCCCACGCCTCCGGTTGCCTGGCGCATCGTGGCGTCGATGCTGTGCGGGCCTATCGGAGGCCTTCTCTCCTGGGGCGCGGTCCACCATCTCGGACGGCAGTTCCGCGTGCACGCCGGGTTGTACGAAGATCACCAACTGGTGACCACGGGCCCGTACGGAATCGTGCGCCACCCGATCTACAGCTCGATGCTGGCCATGCTGGTGAGTACGCTGCTGCTGAGCACCCCCTGGAAGTTGGCGATCCTGTCGTTGGCGCTCTTCGTCGCGGGGACGGAGATCCGCGTGTACACTGAGGACCGACTGCTCGCCTCGCGCTTCGGGCCGGAGTTCTTCAAGTACCAGAAACGTGTGTGGGCCTACGTGCCGTACCTTCGCTAACCGCGCCCCCAACTATGCGATAGTGTCCTGTATGATCAGGCGCTTCACTGCATGCACGCTCGCGTTTCTCATGGCCGGTATCCCCGCGTTCGCGGCCGATCTGACCGAGCAATATCGCGCCACCGCGGACAAGCTCATCGATGCCGCGCTGGCCGATACCGAAGGCTACAACCGGCTGGCGTACCTCTGCTATCGCATCGGCCATCGTTTGAGCGGCTCGCCGGGTTTGGAGAAGGCCATCGCGTGGAGCGTGGAGACCATGAAGGCCGCGGGCCTCAGCAATGTCCAGGTGATTCCGGCCAAGGTGCCGCACTGGGTGCGCGGCGCGGAATCGGCCCGCATGATTACACCGCTCGAGCGTCCGCTGCATATGCTCGGTCTCGGCATGAGTATTGGCACGCCTCCCGGAGGCATCACGGCGGGCGTGGTGGCAGTGAGCACATTCGATGAACTGGCAAAGCTCGGCCGCGCTAAGATCCAGGGCAAGATCGTACTCTACAACGAGCCGTACCTCGGCTACGGTCCCTCGCGCGTGTATCGCTCTACGGGCGCGGCACGCGCGGCGGAATTCGGCGCCGTGGCCGCGCTGGTGCGCTCGGCGACGCCGCTCGCCATGCAGATTCCGCACACCGGTGAGATGGCTTACGACGAGAAGTTTCCCAAGATTCCCGCCGCCGCTGTCTCGCCCGAGGACGCCATGATGATGGCGCGCCGGGTGGAGGACGGCGTCCCCGTGAAGGTGCAGTTGCAGATGGCGGCGCAGATGCTGCCCGATGCGGATAGCGGCAATGTGATCGGCGAGATTCCGGGGCGCGAGCGTCCGGAAGAAGTCGTGGTGATGGGCGGGCACATCGATTCGTGGGACGTCGGGCAGGGCGCGCAGGACGATGGCGCGTCGATCATCGCGTGCCTGCAGGCCGTGGCGTTGATGAAGAAGCTCGGCCTGCAGCCGCGCCGCACCATCCGCGTAGCCTTCTGGGTGAACGAGGAGAACGGCGGGCGGGGCGGGGAAGCCTATCGAGCATTCGTCGGCGACAAGATCAGGAACCACGTGGCCGCGATCGAGATGGATGGCGGAGCCGAGGCGCCGCGCGGCTTCGGCGCCGGCGTGGACGCCGTATCGATGGTGAGCTTGCAGCAGATCGGCAAGCTGCTGGAACGCGTCGGGGCCGGTGAGATCACGGGCGGCGGCGGCGGCAGCGACATCGGGCCGCTCCTGCGCGATGGCGTCCCCGGACTCGGGGAGCGCACCGTGGGCACGCACTACTTCGACTGGCACCACACCGACGCGGACACGTTGGACAAAGTGAACCCGGAGGACTTCCGTAAGAACGTCGCCGCGCTCGCGGTGATGGGGTATGCGCTGGCCGACATGCCGGATCGCCTGGTGGCGAACACTGGCGGCGGCCGCCGCGGCGCCGTTCAGCCGCCCAAGTAGAACCCCGCACTGCGCACGGTGCTACCGTGTGGGCATGTGCCTGGCAGTACCGGGAAGAATCCTGGAGGCGGTGGATAGCGGCTGGAATCGCATCGCCAAGGTCGAGTTCGGCGGCGTCACCCGCCAGGTGTACCTGGACTTCGTACCCGATGCCCAGGTGGGCGATTACGTCCTGGTACACGTGGGCTTCGCGGTCAGCAAGATGGACGAGGCCGAAGCGCGGCGCACCTACGAACTGCTCGAGCAGATGGGTGAAGCCGAAACCTAACTCACCGCGAGGATGACCTTGCCGATGTGCGTGCCGCTATCCAGGTAGCTGTGCGCGGCGGCGGCTTCGGCAAGCGGGAACACGCGGTCGATCAGGACCTTCACGGCGCCCGATTCGAGCAACGGCCAGACCTGCTTGCGAAGTTCGCGCGCGATCGCCGCCTTCTCCGCGATGGTACGCGGGCGCATGGTGGAACCGGTCACCGTGAGACGCTTCTGCATGACCTTCGCCATATTGATGGTGACGTTGGCGCCCTGCTGTACGGCGATCTGCACCAGGCGTCCGCGCGGTGCTAGCACGTCGATGTTGCGAGCGGTGTAATCGCCGGCGATCATATCGAGGACGAGATCGATGTCGCTGAGGACCTTGGCGAAGTCCTCTTCCTTGTAGTTGACGGCGCGCTCCGCGCCCAGGTCCACGCACGCCTGGCACTTGGCGGCGCTGCCCGCGGTGGCGAACGGCGCGGCGCCAAACGCGCGGGCGAGCTGGATGGCCGTGGTGCCGATGCCGCTGGTTCCACCGTGCACCAGGAAGCGTTCGCCCTGGGTCAGCCTGCCGATCTGGAAGACGTTGGCCCACACGGTGAAGTAGGTCTCTGGAATGCCGGCGGCTTCGGTCACGGAGAGCCCGCGCGGGATTGGGAGGCAGTGCGCGCCGGGTGCGAGGCAGTACTCGGCGTAGCCTCCGCCGGGTACGAGGGCGCAGACCTGGTCGCCTTCGTGCCACCCGGAATCGGGCGCGGCAGCGGCGATGGCGCCGGCGACTTCGAGTCCGAGGATGGGCGAGGCGCCGGGAGGCGGCGGATACTTGCCGGCGCGCTGCGCGAGGTCGGGCCGGTTGACTCCCGCGGCGGCGACGCGGATCAGGACCTCGCCGGGACCGGGCGAAGGCGCGGGCATTTCGGCGCGGTGCAGGACGTCGTCGGTCCCGGGTTGGTCGAAGGTGATGTACTTCATACGGAGCAGATTTCCGAGGTGGTTGCGAGTTTGCCGCCGCCCGCCTGAATCTCGGCGAGCGCGGCCTGGGACGCGGCGCCGGTGAGCGCTGCCACTGCGTCGGTCACGACGGTAAGCGGCTTACCGTATTTGAGCAGCCCGCGCGCCGCGAAGAGGACGCAGATTTCGGTGACGACGCCGTAGACCACGAAGCGATCGGCGGCGAGCAGGTCTACCACGCGCGCGAGGTTGGGCGCGGTGAAGACATCGACGTGTTGCTTCTCGATGACGATCTGCCGCGCGCCTGC
>JBDTPR010000243.1:0-9077 GCA_039932635.1 Candidatus Solibacter sp. | reverse complement strand
CTGCTACCAAATCGGAAGTTCACGGGTGGCAGGCGCCGTCGGAAGCGGACGTACAATCCCGATTGGCGGTCGGCAGGGGCCGCTGAAAGGCGACGGTTTCGACAACACTTCTCCCTCTTGCCAGGCAAGGTGGGGAAGGTTGAGCTTTCGAACGGCAGATTCGAATTTGTCGCTTTTCGCTAATACCGTTGGGCGAGTTTGCGCCGCTCCGCCATGCTGGCCTTGAGCGCTATTCTCGCCTGGCTTTGGGCCTGCGTAAACGAGACCCCTTGGCCGCGGTCGCCGTGATCCGTGGACCAGTGAAATTGACTACGCCAATCCGCTTCGTACACGGTATATTGCGCCCGATTTCCGGCGGGATCGATAAATGTAATTGACTGGCTCACTGTAGTCTCACGTAAATAGCAACCAACAACCGGCGCGTTGTGGGACATCCTCCAGGAGTGTCCGCCGCACCGTCAGGTCCTACACCGTCCCCCCAGCGGGCACCTGCCATCGGAACAGGAAAAAGCGATGACCACAAAGAGAACACCAGTAGGGTTGAAGAAGCCACCGGAAGGCCGTCTCCACGGCATTCTGGGCGTCTGCGTCTCTAAAATCGATGGATTTGCAATGCGGGCACTCCGCGGAGGCGAGTCCGACAGAGGCGCGACTCATGGACCCTCGTCAGTACGGACCGCACCGCTTGCCTCCGGGCCGGTACGGTTCGGCGCCGGCGTGGCGTAAATCGGGCGCCGGTCCGCGCGGCTACCGGCCACAGCTCGGCTAGCTTCACGCGCTGCCGCCAGTTGTTCCGGTGTTCTCAGGTCGGGTTCCGATAGCTTACCTTTTTCTCTCCCGCGCGCAACCTGCCGTTTGTGTCGCTTGTCCAACCTCTTGTTCATCCGTGTCTCTCCCCGGCTACCTCACAGGCGCCCTAATTCTCCACGTCCTCTACAACGTCGCAAATCATCGCTTCGGTCGTCAGCATGAGAGATGCGATAGACGCCGCATTCTGGAGAGCCGTGCGAGTCACCTTGGTGGGATCAATCACGCCAGCCTTTACCAGGTCTTCGTATTCTTCGGTGGAAGCATTGAAACCGAAATTCGGATCCTTGTTGGCCTTGATCTTTCCAACTACGATAGCCCCCTCGGTACCGCAGTTCAGGACTATCTGGCGCACGGGCTCTTCGCACGCGCGGCGAACGATAGTGACTCCGAACTGTTCATCGCCCTCGAGTTTGAGATCCTCCAGCGCAACCGAAGCGCGCAACAATGCGACGCCTCCGCCCGGTACGATGCCTTCCTCGACCGCTGCGCGAGTGGCATGTAGAGCGTCTTCCACGCGGGCCTTTTTCTCCTTCATCTCGGTCTCGGTTGAAGCGCCCACCTTGATGATCGCGACGCCGCCGGCCAACTTGGCCAGCCTCTCCTGCAGTTTCTCGCGGTCGTAGTCCGAGGTGGTGTCCTCAATCTGGGAACGAAGTTGCTTGACCCGGCCCTGAATGCTTTTCGGGTCTCCGGCGCCATCGATGATGGTCGTGGTGTCCTTGTCCACCGTGACGCGTTTCGCGCGGCCGAGATCTTCCAGCTTGATGCTGTCCAGTTTAACGCCGGTCTCTTCCATGATTGCCTTGCCGCCGGTGAGAATTGAGAGATCTTCCAGCATGGCCTTGCGGCGGTCCCCGAAGCCGGGCGCTTTGACGGCGCATGCATTCAGCGAACCACGCAGCTTGTTGACTACGAGGGTCGCCAATGCTTCGCCTTCCACGTCCTCTGCGATCGCCAGGAGCGGCTTGCCCGCACGCGCGATTTGCTCGAGGATCGGCAGCAGGTCCTTCATGTTGCCGATCTTCTTGTCGTAAATGAGGATGTAAGGATCCTCGAAAACGCACTCCATGCGTTCCGCGTCGCTCACGAAGTAGGGGGAAAGGTATCCGCGATCGAATTGCATCCCCTCCACCGTCTGCAACTCGGTGGTCATTGTCTTGGATTCTTCGACGGTGATCACGCCGTCCTTGCCCACCTTCTTCATCGCTTCGGCGATGATGTTGCCGATGGTGGCGTCGCTGTTGGCGGAGATGCTGCCCACCTGGGCTATCATGTCGCCGGTGACGGGAGTGGAGAGCTTTTTGACTTCCTCGACGGCAAGTTCCACGGCCTTATCGATGCCGCGCTTGATGGCCATCGGGTTCGCGCCGGCGGTGACCGCTTTGACGCCTTCCCGGTAGATTGCCTGAGCCAGTATCGTGGCAGTAGTGGTGCCGTCTCCGGCCACGTCAGAAGTCTTCGACGCCACTTCGCGTACCAACTGCGCGCCCATATTTTCCAGCGGGTCCTTCAATTCGATCTCTTTGGCCACCGTCACACCATCCTTGGTGATTAACGGTCCGCCGAATTTCTTTTCGAGGACGACATTGCGTCCTCGCGGCCCAAGGGTGACTTTGACTGCGTCGGCGAGTTGATTGACACCGCGGAGAATGGCCTGGCGGGACTTGTCGCTATAAATAATTTGTTTTGGCATAAATGTTTTCCTCGTGATGCGGATTCGAATCAGGCGGCTTTCGTAGACGCCTTAGGGGTCGTGTCCAGGATTCCGAGAACATCATCCTCGCGCATGATGATGTACTCAATGCCATCCAGTTTGACCTCGTTCCCGGAGTACTTGCCAAATAGGATGCGGTCGCCGGCCTTAACGTCCAGAGCGACCATCTTGCCGTCGTCCAGTCGCTTGCCCTTGCCGATGGCCATCACTTCACCTTCCTGCGGCTTTTCCTGCGCCGAGTCGGGGATGACGATGCCGTTGCGTGTGGTTTCCTGTTCCTCGATCCGCTTCACCACGATGCGGTCGTATAAGGGTCGAATGTTCATGATGCGCTTAGCCTCGATCTAGATTGAATCTGCGGCCTAAGGGGAATAGTAGGGTGATCAAATCGCCTGACTTAGCTCAGGTAATCTGCGGGTGGGCGGAAGCGCTCAGACATTAACTATGGTAGGTTAAGATTGCTTGCTTGTCAAGTCCAATCGTGAGATGATAGGGTTAGCAAATTTACCAAATAGAGTTAACCGAAATGACGGTTAGCTGTCATCCAGGACTGCCCGTGAATGTCTCCCTGTTAATCCGCCAACGCTTAGCGGACCTCGGCCTTGACCAAAAGGACCTCGCTGCCGCCGCTCAGGTGACCGAGTCCTACATCTCGCAACTACTCGCCCGCAAGAAGGCGCCTCCTTCGCCGAAGCGGACTGACATCTACGAAAAGATCGGCAAGGTCTTGAAGCTTCCCCGGGCGGAACTCGCAAAGCTGGCGGACTTGGAGCGTAACGAGGAGTTGCGCAAGAGAGTGTCTGAGATCCCGCGCCCCCTCTTCGAAGAGTGCCGCGAGATGATCGTGCGCAAGTGCGACCTGGCACGGCGCAAGGAAGTGCAAAGGATCTTTGAAAAGGAGCCGTTCGGCGAACTCGAACGCCTGGTCACTCAGAAACTGCTGGACTTCGCCCAGGGCATCGCGAGGGAGGAACTGAAGAGAGAAGAGTGGCTCCGCCTGATGGCTCAACATAGCGACCGCAGCTACGCGCAAGTTCGGGTGTCGATTCTGGAGTTCCTGGACGTGGATGTTTTTAGTATCTCGGTAGAGAACTGCATCTCGTTTCTCGATCCGATCATCGACGCCTGGGACATCGATCTCAAGAGCTTCGGGATGAGTTTCGTGCCCAACCGCCGGTTCACGGCCGCCGGCGCGAAGCGCTTTGAGTTTGCCGAACAGAAGCCTTCGGAGCCGGGTGCCATAGAGCCAGGGCTCGAGCTATTCCTCAAGGACGCCTCCTTGAGCCGCGGGGTCACAGAAGAGGAGGTCGTCTTTCTTAAGGCTCTGAAGCTGACGGGAAAGCGGCCTTCCCCGATTTACTATTACCGGGAACTTCAAAATCTGAGGGATCCATTCCATTTCCCTTCCGCGGTGCAACCCGGAGAATCAGAATGATCCGCGAATGGACGGCTGGACAAGAAAGGCATTGAATTCATGAAAAGCACATCCAAGGTCCGCAAGATCGCATTCGTTGGCGACCACCTGCCGCGTAAGTGCGGCATCGCGACCTTCACGACGGACCTGCTTGCCGCGGTTGCGGCCTCGCACCCTCAGAGCGAGTGCCTGGCTGTGTCGGTTAACGACATTCCGGGCGGCTACGATTACCCCGATGTGGTTCGTTTCGAGATCGACGAGCAGGACCTTTCATCCTATCTAAGGGCGGCGGACTTTCTCAATATCAACAACGTGGACATCGTGTGTCTGCAACACGAGTTCGGCATCTATGGCGGTCCGGCCGGTGGTCACATCCTGGCACTATTGCGGGAATTGAGAATGCCGGTGGTCACCACGCTGCATACCGTGCTTCAGGATCCGAGACCCGACCAGCGGCGCGTAATGGAGGGCTTGATTTCCCTGTCGACCCGGCTGGTGGTCATGGCCGATCGCGGACGGCAGATGTTGCAGGATATTTATCGCGCGCCGCCAGGCAAGATCGATCTGATCGCGCACGGCATTCCCGACGTCGGCTTTGTGGACCCGACCTATTTCAAGGATCAATTCGGCGTGGAAGGGCGCGTGGTTCTACTCACGTTCGGCCTGCTTTCGCCGAATAAGGGCATCGAAAATGTGCTCAACGCCTTGCCCGAAATCCTCGCCGAATTTCCCGAGGTGGTCTATATTATCCTGGGCGCCACCCATCCCAACGAATTGCGCGAGCACGGTGAAGCCTACCGGCTGAGTCTCGAAATCCTGGCCAAGAAGAACAAGGTCGAGAAGAATGTCATCTTCTACAACCAGTTTGTCGATATCGAAAACCTCAAGGAATTCATCGGGGCGGCGGACCTTTACATTACGCCATACCTGAACGAAGCGCAGATCACGTCCGGCACCCTGGCTTACGCGTTCGGCTCCGGTAAGGCGGTGATATCCACACCATACTGGCACGCGGCGGAATTGCTGGCCGAGGATCGCGGCGCGCTGGTGCCGTTCGGCGACTGGTCGGCGATCGCGGACGAAGTGCTCGGACTGCTGCGCGATGACACCCGCCGGCATGCGATGCGCAAAAACGCCTACAAGCTGGGCCGCGAGATGATCTGGAGCAACGTGGCACAGACCTATATGCGTACCTTCGAGTGTTCACGATTGGAAGTGGCGGCGCGGTCGCGCAAGTTTCTGGCCTCCAAGACGCTGGATCTGAAACCTCGGCAGCTACCGCCGATGAACCTGAGCCACCTGTCGAGGATGACCGATTCCACCGGAGTCTTCCAGCACGCGATTTTTAGCGTGCCGAATTTTTCCGAAGGCTATTGCACCGACGATAATGCGCGGGCTTTTATTCTCGCTGTGCTGCTGGCAGAATTGGGCGAGGACCCGGACGCCGTACGGGCACTGGCCAGCACCTCGGGAGCATTCCTGCATTATGCATTTAACGCCAAGACGAAACGCTTCCACAACCACCTGAGCTTCGAGCGGCAGTGGCTGGACCGACAGGGCTCCGAGGACTCCCATGGGAGAGCGCTCTGGGCGCTAGGCGTGGGCGTGGGACGTTCGCACTCGCGCAGTTTCCAAATGATGGCGGGGCAACTCTTCGCTCTGGCCCTACCTTCGCTGACGGAATTCACTTCTCCGCGTGCCTGGGCGTTCGGCCTGCTCGGCATCCATGAATACCTGCGCCGCTTGAGTGGCGACAGCATGGTCAACCAAACGCGGGAGACGCTGACGTACCGCCTCATGGAGTCCTTTCAAGCTAACGCGAATGCGGACTGGCCCTGGTTCGAAGAAGAACTCTCGTATGACAACGCGAAACTCGCCCACGCGCTGATCGCGAGCGGACACGCCACCGGACAGCCGGCGGTGGTGCAGCGGGGCCTGGAAGCCTTGCGCTGGCTTACGGACCTGCAGATGTCTGAGAAGGGTCACTTCCGTCCGATTGGCAGCAACGGGTTCTATCGCCGCGGCGGCACCCGCGCGGATTTCGACCAGCAACCCATCGAGGCGCAGGCAACGGTCTCGGCCTGTCTGGAAGCTTATCGCGCCACAGCTGAAGTCGTATGGTACGAGCACGCGCAACGCGCCTTCGACTGGTTCATGGGTTGGAACGATCTGGGACTCGAACTTTACTCTCCCGAGACCGGCGGCTGCCGCGATGGGCTGCATGTAGACAGGGTGAACGGAAATCAGGGAGCGGAGTCCACGCTGGCTTTCCTGCTTTCGTTGGCGGAGATGCAGTTGGCACAAAACGTGGTGACGAGCTTCAAAGGTCCGATTGCCATCACGCAATAGGGCGCCTACCGAAATGTCGATAAACCTCAAACGCACCGCCATAATTATCACTCCCGATCAATCGCGTGTCCTTTTACGGCGGTTCAGCCCGGGTGGTGCAGAGCGTATGGCCGGGATCATCGCCCGGATCATGGACCTCCCGGAAGACCGTGTCACCCGGTTGCTGGGCGAAGTCTGCGCCGAATTCTCACAACGCCACCAGGAAATTCGCACCCGCTTTCTAGAGCGCTTCGAACAGGTGTGCGAATCGATAGGAACGGATGCAGAACTATCCGAACCAAGAAAACTCCTGATCGGGTCCTATTTCCTGGCCGAGTACTCGTTGGAATCCGCGGCGCTATTCAATCCCTCGATCGTGCCGCATCCCGACCAGACCAATCTACCGGCCGGCGCACTGCGCTTCATTCTCAGCCTGCGCGCCACCGGGGAAGGGCACATATCCTCAATCACGTTTCGCTCCGGCATAATCCACGCCGATCAGCGGATCGAAATCCTGTCTTCCACGGGCTTCCTCACCGAGCCGCGTCAGATTCCGAACCCCCAATACGATAAGGCGCTGTTCGAGCGAAAACTCGTTGAACTGGGATTGGCGGGCGAACTCGCGCGCCGCGTCATGCACAAACTTGCGCAGTCGTTTTCACTGGAGGATCTTCGCGCGGGACTCCAGGGAGAGCCGTTTCGTCTGCCGGATGGACTGTCGCTGGACGACCAGGGCACCGCGCAGGGCATTTGGATGCTGGCCCGGTCCAACTACGAGGTCCAGTTCCAGCCGGAGCAGGAGTTGCACCAGCGCATCCTGTTCCCTGCCACGCCCTCGCAACGTAACGGCATCGAGGACGCGCGCTTTACCCGCTTTCGGAACGACGATGGGAGCGACATCTACTACGCCACCTTCACCGCCTACGATGGCAGAATCGTGTTGCCGGAACTGGTGGAGACCTCCGACTTTCTCAAGTTCCGCTTCATCAGCCTGAACGGTCCGGCGGCGGAGAACAAAGGCATGGCGATGTTTCCGCGGAAGATCGGCGGCCGCTATGCCATGCTCTCCCGCCAGGACAACGAGAACATCTACCTGATGTACTCCGACAACGTCCATTTCTGGAATGAGTTCACCCTTCTCCTTAAACCGGCCTTCCCCTGGGAACTGATCCAGCTTGGGAATTGCGGCTCGCCCATCGAGACCGATGCCGGATGGCTGGTGCTCAGCCACGGGGTCGGCCCTATGCGGCAATACTGTATTGGTGCGTTCCTGCTGGATCGCGAAGACCCGTCCAAAGTGATTGGGCGGCTCACCCAGCCCTTGCTCAAGCCGAACGAGAACGAGCGTGAAGGCTACGTGCCCAACGTCGTTTATTCGTGCGGTGCCCTGGTCCACGGCGGCGAGCTGATCATCCCGTACGCCCTGGCCGATCACGCCACCACTTTCGCAACGGTCCCGCTGGCCGAAGTTTTGGCGGCAATGGAGTGAGCCTTCCCAACAAGAGAATCGCGGTGCTCTCGCCGGTAGCCTGGCGAACGCCTCCCCGGCAATATGGCGCCTGGGAAACGGTCGCCGGAAACATCACCGAAGGACTAGTCGCGCGCGGTTGGGATGTGACGTTGTTCACCACCGGCGATTCCCTCACAAAGGCCCGCCTGCACGCCGTAGTAGACCGCGGGTATGAAGAGGACCGCACGCTCGACCCCAAAGTCGCCGAGTACCTGCACATCTCCGAAGTCTTCGAGCACGCCGCGGAGTTCGACCTCATCCACAGCCACTACGACTTCATGGCGCTGTGCTACACGCGCCTGGTGAAGACGCCGGTCCTCACCACCATCCACGGGTTTGGGTCTCCCCAGATCATGCCGGTGTATCAGAAGTATAGTGACGGATATTTTGTGTCCATCAGCGACTCCGATCGAGCGCCGGGGCTGAATTATCTGGCCACGGTCTATAACGGAATCGATCTTTCCCTGTATCCATTTCAGGAGCAACGCGGCGAACATCTGGTCTTCCTCGGCCGGATTCACCCCGATAAGGGCGTCCATCTCGCAATCGAGGTGTCTCAACGCAGCGGACTGCCGCTGCTGATCGCGGGGATTATCCAGGATCAGACCTACTTCCGCGAGCAGGTGGAGCCGCATCTCACTTCGACAATCCGCTACATCGGGCCGGTCGATGTGGCAGGCAAGAACGCGTTGTTTGCGCAAGCCCTGGCGCTGCTGCACATGAATACCATCCCGGAACGCTTCGGCCTGGTGCTGGCCGAGGCCAATGCGGCCGGCGTGCCCGTGATCGCGATGGATCTCGGCTCCTGCCGCGAAGTGATCGACGACGGCCAAACGGGTTTCCTGGTCAACAACGTCGAGGAGGCGGTACGAGCCCTCACACGCCTGGGTGAAATCGATCGCAACGCGTGCCGCCAAAGAGTCCAGGAATGCTTCTCTGTGGAAACCATGGTAAAGGCGTACGAACGGGTTTATCAGACGATCTTTGAACGGGAAGAGACAAGGCCATCATGAAAACGGACATTGTCAGGCGGTACGCTCACAACCCCATCCTCACCAAAGCCGATATCCCTTATCCGGTGGAGACGGTTCACAACGCAGCGGTGGTAAAGCATGGGGACGAGTACATCATGCTGTTCCGATCCCACCTGCGCACGGGGCGGTCCATCATTGGCCTGGCGCGTAGTCTCGACGGCTTCCACTTCACCGCCGATCCGGAGCCCTTCCTGACGCCCGCCAGAGACAGCGCTTTTTCACCGTACGAGGAATTCGGAGTCGAGGATCCGCGCGTGACCCTCCTGG
>JBDTPR010000242.1:0-9175 GCA_039932635.1 Candidatus Solibacter sp. | reverse complement strand
CGGTGCCGGGGTGTAGCAGCCAGGTCAACAGCACGTCGCCGTCACTTTGCCTTCGAGGGTGCGGTCCTGACTGGTCATGGCTTGCGCGGTAAGGGTCCAGGTGGGGGTGAGCATGAGGCGGGTATCGAGTGCAGCGACGCGGTTGGTATAGCCCGCGAAGGTGCGCTGCGTGAAGAGCGCTCCGATATTCGACTTGCCGATCTCGCGCTGCACGCGGACGACGGCGATGGCAGCGCGGCCGTCGAAGTTCGGGTCGGCGGCGTCAAGCTGATGGCCGGGCGCGCGGTCGTCCGCGGCGAGGATACCGAGATTCCAGTGGCCTAGTTTGCCGGTGAGGCGGCCGCCGAACTCCGGGTCCACGATGCGGCGCGAGAAGAACAGGTTCTCCGGGGTGGAGAAGTAGCCGGTGTTCTCAAGGAAGAAGGGGCGCTTCTCGGGGAAGACGATTTCGAAACGCTGGTTGACGGTGACCTGCGGGTCGTCGGATTCGACCTGGCTGAAATCGGGATTGAGGGTGAGGTCGAGCGTGAGGGTGTCGTGGATGACGGCCTTGCCGTCGATTCCGGGGCGGAAATCGGTCTTGGAGCGGAAGGCGGGGCCGGGCGGCGTGAAGGGGTCGAGGAAGTGGGAGCGGCTGAAAGCGGCGTAGGGGATGAGTTGGAGGTTGCGGCCGGGAGAGATGTTTTCCAGGCCGGTCATGGCGGCCATTTGGGGGGCGAAGCTGTTGATCTTCTCGGTGATATAGGGCCAGAAGGTGTTTTCGTTGTTGGTGGGGATGGAGCGGTAGAGGGCGATGCCCCAGGTTTGCACAGCTTCGGCGGGAAAACGCAGGCTTTTGAAGGGGATTCCGAACAGGGCGAGGTAGCCCTCGGGGATGACGCGGCCTTCGGAATACCAGAGCGTGTCGAAGCTGAAATCGTCACTTTGGCCTTCGGTGAGCGTGGCGTCGGCCTGGATGCCGAGGGGGTTGAGGAAGAACTCGTAGCCGCGCTGGCCGGAATGGTAAGTGTCGAAGAGGAGGCCGACGACGTCGTCGCTCATCATGTCCTCGCGTTTTGACATACGGGCGCGGATTTGGCCGGGGGGCACGGTGCAGCGGAAGACGGCGTAGAAATTCTGCTGATCGTAGCCGAGCCAAGCGGAGGTGGGCTGGCTGGCGGGGAGGCCGTCGCCGGGCTGGCGCTGGCGGAAATCGTCGACGCGCTTCATGTCGGCGCGCGAGTTTCCGTCGAGGAATTGTTCGAGGCGAGGGCGGCTGGCAAGCCTCGGGACGGCGAGGCTACGGATCTGGGTAGTGGGGGCGGGGGTGGACTTCTGTGCGCGCGCGGGCACAATGGGCACGCAAAGACACACGGCGAACGCCGCAACCCTTACGATCCTTTGCATTTCGGCGGGGTTCAGGCACTTCGCTTGCCAAACCTGCATGTTACAATCGGGGAAAATACGAAATAGAGGTGCCCTTATGGCCCAGGACCAAGATGTCTCCCGCCGCGAGTTTGTGAAGGCCGCTGGAGCGGTGACCGCGGTGGCTGCCGCGATTCCCGCCGTACACGGCGCTCCCGCCGTACAGAAAGTTCGCGCAGCGAACGATCAGGTGCAATTCGGCATTATCGGCACCGGTAGCCGAGGATCGTATCTCCTGAAGCACCTGAAGGGCATCGACAACGGCAAATGCGTTGCCGTGTGCGACATCAACGACGAGAATCTGAAGCACGGCTTCGACACGATCGGCAATAGTCCCAAGCAGTTTAAGGATTATCGCGAGTTGCTGGCTCAAAAGGACGTGGAAGCGGTCTTCGTCACTACGCCCCTGTTCCGTCACTATCCGATAACGAAGGACGCTCTGGAAGCCGGCAAACACGTGTTCTGCGAGAAGTGCCTGGTCTTCACGCCGGAGGAAGTGCACGCGCTGCGCGCACTGCATGCCCAGCATCCCAAGCAGACCCTGCAGACTGGATTGCAGCGCCGCTACAGCTACTTCTACCAGACGGTGAAGCAGATGGTGGACAAGGGCATTCTGGGCAACGTGATGCACATTCACGCCCAGTGGCACCGCAACATGATCAACAAGCCGAGTTCCTTGTGGACTATGAAGCCGGGCGGCGAGAGCAATATTGCGAACTGGCGCGTGTTCCGCAGCATGTCGGGCGGGCTGACGGCGGAATTGACCTCGCACCAGGTGGACGTGGCCGATTGGATGTTCGGGTCGCAACCGGAGTTCGTGACCGGCTTCGGCAGCCTGGATTCGTTGAAAGACGGCCGCAACGTGAACGACAACATTCAGTTGGTTTACCGCTATCCGGGTGGCAAGCAGATGACGTACTCGGCGATCAGCACGAATAGCTTCCTGCCCTATTTCAATGCACAGCGCGCGGAAATGGGCGAGCTGATCATGGGGACGGACGGGACGATCGAAATCACCGTGGGCGCGGATACGCAGGCGCCGATCGCGTGGTGGTATCGCGAGCCTCCGAAGGCTGTGGCGGAGACCAAGGCCGGTGAGAAGAAGAAGGCTTTCGTGGCCGGCGCGACGATGGTGGCGGCGGGCGGTGCGGTGGCGCCGATTCCGATTATGACGTCGGACCTGGATTTCACGGGCAAGGAAAGCTTCATCGATAAGGAAGTGAAGTTTGCCAAGCGCTGGCTGACCAGCAAGGGCGTGATGGTGCAGGAAGAGCAGCGCAATCCGGTGGATACGGAGTTGGAGAGCTTCTTCGATTGCTGCCGCAGCGGGAAGACTCCGCTGGCCAATATGGAAGTGGGCATGGCGGATTCTGTGGCTGTGATTCTTTCGAATCTGGCGATGGATGAGAATCGCAGGGTTTACTTCAACGAGATCGAGAAGATGGGTAAGCCGGGCAGTCCGGCGGTTCCGGCGAAGAAGGGCTAAGAATTCTCAGCCACGGATGGACACGGATAAACACGGATAAGAAGCGCGTGCCTTATCTGTGTGCATCCGTGGCAAATGTTTTACAGGCGGTTGATCAGGCTGGCTACGTAGCCGGCTCCGAAACCGTTATCGATGTTGACCACGGTGACGTTGCTGGCGCAGCTATTGAGCATGCCAAGCAGGGCTGCGAGACCGTGGAAACTGGCTCCGTAGCCTACGCTGGTGGGCACGGCGATCACGGGGCAGGAGACCAAGCCTCCGACCACGCTGGGGAGCGCACCTTCCATTCCGGCGCAGACCACGATGACCCGGGCCTCGGTCAGGCGCTCGCGATTGCTCATCAGGCGGTGGATGCCGGCGACCCCGATGTCGTGGATGGTGTCGACATCATTACCCATCAATTCGGCGGTGACCTGGGCTTCCTCGGCTACCGGGATATCGCTGGTGCCGGCGCAGACGACGGCGATGCGGCCTTTGCCGTGCAGGTTGCGGTCGCGCCAGACTCGAATCGTGCAGGAGAGCGGGAGGAACTCGGCTTCGGGGATCTGCGCGGTCACAGCGTCGGCACAGGCCTGATCGGCGCGAGTGATGAGGACGTTGGGCGAGTTGGCGACCAGGCGTTGGGCGATTGCGACCACTTGGCCGGGGGTTTTGCCCTTGGCGAAGATGACCTCGGGCATGCCGTGGCGCAGGGCGCGGTGATGATCCACCTTGGCAAAGCCGAGGTCTTCGAACGGCATGTGGCGCATCCGCCCGATGGCGGCATCGATATCCACATCACCGCTACGCACCTGTTCGAAAAGTGCGCGCAATTGGTCCTGGTCCATGAGGAAAGAATATCAGAGCGCGGGGGCCAGGCGACTTGCCGCCCGTGACTCGGGACCAAAGTACTAGACACACACTTACAAGAAGTATCCTAGAGAACTATTGTAGTGCAGGTATGGTTGCCCGATCATAGACGCATGAATGTAGGCCCAGAAAGTTCTAGCGTTGCAGGTGGAGGACTTCCAAACCGTAGAAGTACACATCGATTTCCACTTCGGGAAGGCGTTCGGTACCGGGTAGTCCAATCGCGATCGGCAAAAGTCAGCGGCTGCGGGACCACGTTGAACATTGGTAGCAGCGGCATATTGTTCACCACCGAAGAAAAGCTGCCGATCGGGCGGATGGTGGAACTGAGTGTAAATTGGCCGGCGAGGCTGGACGGAGTCTGCCCGCTACAGTTCGTGGCAACGGGCCGGGTTGTGCGGTCTGAGTCGCAGCGTGCGGCTGTGCGTATTGAAAAATACGAATTCCGAACGCGCAGCACCAGCAATATTGTTGTGGGCGCCAACGCGTAGCGGTTTGAAGGGCGAGTTGTCTAGTCGTCGCGGTGTACGGTGTCAATGCCGAAGGCGGGCAGACAGACTGCGATATACTCGGCACCGTCCGCGCCGGGGGTGCTGTAGCGGACCCATTCGCCGCTATGAGTGATCACCGCCTGACCGGCGGCGACATCCATGGAACCTCCCTGATGCTCGATCCTCAGAGTGCCGCGTAGCACCACGGTAAATTCATCAAATTCAGGAGTTTGGCCAGGTTCCTGCCAGCCGCCCGGACTGCGCATATGGGCGATGCTGGCGGCGCTGGTGGCCGAGTTGACACGTCCGATATACTCGTCGATGAGCTTGGGTTTGTTACCAGCGGCCTCGATTCTAGTGGGCTGGGCAATGAATGTAGGCACCGTATTCCTCTCCTGATGCATCCATCTTAACAGTCACCAAGCCTATCAATTTGGAGTTGCCGGATCTCAAAGGTCTGGGTATACTTACAATTTCGTCGAGAAAGGTTATGACGGCGAGAGACGATTTCGATCCATTAGCGCCCCAGCGCGAGGCGGCGTTTTTTTACGGATTATTCCTGCGCGGGCATGATGTGGATGCACTGCGTCAGGATATCGACGTGCCGAACCCTATGATCGAAAAATGGATGAAGGCGCGGGATTTTGAAGCCAGTTTCCGTGACAACCTGCGGCGCGTTTGTGCTTACCGGAAGCAAGTACTGGCAATTTTCGACGGGCTGATCCTCAACGAGCAGAATCGCCCGCGCCTGCAGTAACCTCCCACCAGGCCGCTCCCAGAGATCGGTCGCGGCCAGTTGGGCCTCTTCAAACGCTCCAACTCTGCTTAAAGGCTCCAGCTCTGCAGGCCGTACACGGTTTCCGGGACCATAGGTTGCGACCAGGTGGACTCGGCGGGCATGGGGGGTTCCGGGGTGGCAATGACTTCGGGTGTCCGCACGCCATCCCAGGCTTCCGAGAGGGTAGCCAGCAGACCGAGTACCTCGGCCAGGGGCTCATCGCTCTGCTCCAGGTTGGCGGTGACGAGGCGGCGCTGGATGTAGTCGTAGAGCAGGGCGAGGCGCTGGCTGATTTCGCCGCCTCGCTCGTGGTCGAGTACGACCGCGAGCTCGCTGACAATGGCGCAAGCCTTGGTGATCTCACGCGCACGCTCGGCGATCCGGCCGCCGGCCAAATGGGCGCGCGCTTCGCGTACCGACTGGGTGCAGGCCTGGTAGAGGAGGTTGATCAGTTCGACGGGGTCTGCCGTCATCACCCGGCTTTCGAGATATGCGTCATGTGCGTTGTTCCACATCTTGTTCTCCCAAAACCATATCGGCGTTGCGGAAGAGTTCTTTATGTCGAAAAAAGTGTTTGACGCCGGCGCTAGAGCAGCTTCTGAATATCCTCGGCGATTCGGAGGACATATTCCTCAGGCACTTGGGAGACTACCTCCCGCGTTTTGCGATTTACGACGCGGACTACAAAGCGGTTGGTTTCCTGATCCCGCTGGAAACGCAGCTCGTTCTCCGGTCCGAACATTTCGGTGCCATTGACGGCTTTGATGGCCTGCACCACTTCGCGTTTTTCCGACACTTTATCGAGGGCTACGATTGGTTCCGGTGCGTGAACGCTGGCAGCTCCACGGTTGATTGCGGTGATATCCATAACGACTCCTTCGACATGCTTCCCGGCTCGACGTATTCCGGCCGGAAGGTGTCGCACTGGTTCATATCGACACCAGATCGAGGATCTTGAGGGTTCACGATTCCGAAGGGTGGAGCCGATGAGGTCATGGAGAGAATTTTGCGATGGCCAACACTGTTCCCATGATCGGTATCGAGCCGTCGGAGCTAGCCTGGATCCGCAGGCTGGTGACGTTGCTGCGGCATCCCGACCCGGTAGTGCCGGAGTTGACGCGGCAGGCGCTGCAGTATCTGGAAGGCGCGGCGTCGCGGCTTGGAGTGCCGGCAGCCGCTGGGAGTGAGACTGGACCGGTTAGGGGTCCTCGATCCTATTGAGCGCGCAGTAAGATGGCGCGGGGATTCCAGATCGTCCTATCCTAATAGAGAGGCGATCATGAACTCCCTGGCCAAGATCCTGCTGCCGATCGATTTTTCGGAACGTTCTTCCCTGGCGATCCATTACGTACGCCAGTTGGCGCTGCCGTCGCACACGGAAGTGATCCTGGCGCACGTGCTGGCGCCTTTGCATTCCGAGTTCGGCGCCGTCCAGGCGGCGGGTTCCATGCTGCTGGACGTATACCGTACGCGCCAGCAGCAGGCGGAGCGGGAACTGGCGGAGTTTGAACCGGAGTCGCTGGCCGGCCTGAATGTACGGCGCCTGGTGTTGCACGGCGACCCGGCCACCAAAATCGTGGAACTGGCCCGCGAGGAACATGCCGACCTGATCGCCATGCCGACGCATGGCTACGGCCGGTTCCGACGTTTCATCCTGGGGAGCAATACGGCCAAGGTGCTGCACGATGCCGATTGCCCGGTGTGGACCGGGGTGCATATTGAGGACGTGCCTCCGCTGGCGGAGCCATTCCGCAAGATTCTGTGCGCCGTGGACCTGGGGCCGCAGAGCGCGAAGGCGCTGGCGTGGGCGTCGTGGCTGCAGCGCGAATTCAAGGGCGAGTTAACGCTGTTCCATGCGATTGCGGCACATGCGGAGGTGGGGGACGAGCCGGACCTGAGCTGGCGCGCGGGGATCACCGAGATCGCCGAGGAAGAGCTTTTGCAGTTGCAACGCCAGGTGGGGGCTGAGGCCGATGTGTTGCTGGAAGCGGGCGATGCGGTGCGGGTGATCTGTTCGGCGGCGGCGCGGGTGGGCGCGGGGACACTGGTGATCGGCCGCGGCAGCGCGGCGGGCGCCTTCGGGCGGCTGCGGACAAATTCGTATGCTCTGGTGCGGCAATCGCCTTGCCCCGTGGTTAGCGTTTAGGGCGACCGACTGGCGAATGGCGACTTCAGTCGGTGCGCAGACTGAAGTCCACCCTACAAAAACAAGGTGCGGGGGAATTGTCCAAAGTGCGTACGTGATAAATTGCATGAAGTGACTCCCCGCACGCTTTACCAGGTCCTTGAGGAAACCGCACGCGTCCATGGCGATGCTCCGGCGCTCCGCCAACCCGCGCCGGACGGCTCGTACCATGTGATGTCGTGGAACCAGTACAAAGCGGCGGCCGAGGAGATCGCGGCGGGCCTGCGCTCGCTCGGCATCGGTAAGGGCGATGTGGTGGCGCTAAACTCGGAAACCCGCATGGAGTTCTATCTTGCGGACCTGGGGATTGTGAGCAACGGGTCGGTGGCGGCGGCGATGTACCCGAGCTATCCGGCGCCGGACCTGATTCGCACGATCGCGACGGCGGGCGCGGTAGCGGTCTTCGTGGAAGATCCAAAGACGCTGAAGCCGCTGCGCTCCGCTCCGGTGAAACATTGGATTCTGCTGACGGGTGCGGCCGAAAGCGCGATGACGCTGGAGGATTTGCGCCGAGCGGGACGTGAGGCTCTGGCCGCGGATGGCGGACTCTTCGCCCGCATACGCGCCGAAGTATCGCCCTCGGACATGGCGATTCTGTATCTCACCAGCGGCGCCACGGGCGAGCCCAAGATGGCGCTGGTCAGCCATCAGAGCGTGTCGGCAAATGTCGAGATGGGGCCCGCGGTAATGCCGTTGGGACCGGACGATTCGACGGTGGCATTTTTGCCTTCGGCACACATCGCGCAGCGCGTGGTGATCGAGTACCTCCCGATGCGCTGCGGCATGCCGGTAACGTTCTTCGAAAGCCTGCTGAAGCTACCGCAGGATATACGTAAAGTGCGGCCGACCGTGCTGCTGGCGCCGCCGCGCATGTGGGAGCGCATCTATTCTACGATTTGCACGGAAGTGCGCAAGAAGCCGGCGCCGATCCGCAAGGCATTCTATGGAGCGCTGGGGATGGCCCTGGCCGCGGCTCGGTACAAGCGCGAAGGCAAGCCGGTGCCGATCCGGCTGCGCGTGCCGCTGGCGTTGGCCGATCGGATTTTCTTCACCAAGGTGCGGGCTCGTTTCGGGGGCCGGTTGAGGGTGGCGGCCAGCGGAGCGGCGCCGTTGAGCAAGGACCTGGGCGAGTTCTACGAGGCTATCGGAATGCCGATCAGCGAGGGCTACGGGCTGACCGAGGGCGGGGTGGTGTCGCTGAATCCGCTGGACCGTCCGAAGCCGGGGAGTATCGGCAAGGCTTTGGAGGGCGTGGAGGTTTCGTTCAGTGAGGACAACGAGATTCTGGTGAAGAGTCCTTGCCTGTTTTCGGGATACCTGAACGATCCGGCGACCACGGCGGAGGTGCTGCGCGACGGGTACCTCCATACCGGGGATCTGGGGCACAGGGATGGCGAGGGGTACATCTTCATCACCGGGCGGAAGAAGGAACTGATCGTGTCGTCCACGGGGAAGAAGATCTACCCGTCGCGTGTGGAGAGCCTGTTCAAGACGGAGCCGTTGATCAGCCAGGTGCTGCTGATCGGCGACCGGCTGCCGTTTCTGACGGCGCTATTCACGATCAACGGGGCGGCCGCGGAGTCGTTGAAGGGCATGGAGGCATGGAAGGGCAAGGCGTCGGCCGAGATCGCGAAGGCGCCGCCGGTGCTGGCGGAGATTCAGAAGGCCGTGGTGCGGGTGAATAAGCAACTCGCTCCGTTCGAGCAGGTGAGGAAGCATCGGGTGCTGGGGCGCGATTTCACAATCGAGGCGGGTGAATTGACGGCGACGATGAAGGTGCGGCGTACGCGCGCGATGGCGAACTTTAAAGAGAGCATCGACGAGTTGTACGCGGGGCGGGAATAGGGCGGCGGTCTCGGTATTGGGAAGTGTGAATTCACCGCGGAGACGCGGAGACGCAGAGGAAAACGCAGAGAAAAACTACAGAAAACACAAAGAGAAAACCCAAATCTTCTTCGGGTGTTCTCTGCGTTTTCCTCTGC
>JBDTPR010000241.1:0-9183 GCA_039932635.1 Candidatus Solibacter sp. | reverse complement strand
GATTTCCCATTCGGCCTGGGTGTAGTAGGGCTCCAGGTCCTGATAGGTGATGGGCCAATCGGCGAGCGTGCTGCCTTCCACCGCGCCGTAGACAGAGCGCATGCGGAAATCGGCCTCCATGTAGCGCCACGCCATCGCACCGTAACTCAAGGTGCCGCCGCCGACGCAGGCTGCGACGTTATTGTAGGCGCCCTCGCTGGGGAGAACTTTATTCCAGCCGCTACCGGATTGCACGAGCCGCACATGATGCTGGTCGTCGGGACCGAAGGCATTGCCGAGGATTGTGGTGCGCTGGCTGCGCAACTCATCGTGCCCCGTCTCGGAGAATTTCTGATGGCGGCCGCGCTCCAGGAGCACGACGCTCATGCCGCGCAGCGCGAGTTGCTCGGCGACGATGCCACCTGCCCCTCCGGCACCGATTACGACGACATCCACGGCGGGGAGTTTCAATGCTTGTGGCCTCCCATTACATCCACGATGTCGAGCATTTTCCAACTGGCTTCGTCGCGATTGCCGCCGTGTTCCGGGCTGCCGTAGTAGCTCTGCATGGTGTGGTCGATGACGAGTTGGAAGAAGGCGGCGGGCTCGCCTTTGAGCGCTTGCAGGAAGGCGGTCTGTTCGGCGAAGGGAAGGTCGGGCAGGCCGTTGAAGACGGGGAGCGCGGCGTGATAACGCGGGGCGAAGCGGGCGAGGGGTCCGGCGAGTTGACGATCGATGTAATAGAGGACGCCGGCCTGGCGCGCGCCGGGGGCGTCGTCGGCCGGGACGATCTGGTCGCAGAGCGCTTCGACGATGACGGCTTCCCGGGGGCTGAGGACTTGCAGTGGGGAGGCCGCGTAGAAAGGGATGGGAATGGCGGAAAGCAGGAAGAGACGGCGGTCGATCATCGGTCTTAAATCTATGCGGGAGGAAGGGGCGAAGTCAAACGGGTCTCTCCGCGGGAGAGCGATGTGGGGTAGCCAATGCTGGGCCGCCCCACAAGGAAGTTACTGCTTTTCGATGACCGTGGTCCAGGTCTGGGGCTTTCCTTCCTGGTCGGCGCCGTTCCAGACGGTGGTGATGCTTTTGCCGTCTTTCGAAACAACGCTCTTGTTATTGCCGACTACCTTGCCCGCCTTCTTTGAGACTACCGAATAGTTATTTGGGTCGACTCGCGTAAATGCTACCGTGTCCGCGACCGGCGCTCCGATAATCTTGCTGTCCTGCCCGTCGAACTTGAATGCTGGTATTTCGACCGAGGTTGGTTTTCCATCCGCACCTACCCCTTTTGCGCTGTAATGGAACGTGCCGCCCGACTCGGTCCACTCGACGGTATTGCTTTTCGGCGCCGGACGGGTGCCGTATTTCGATTTGGACAGGTTCAGCTTCCAGGTGCCTACCACGGGATCCGCCGCCCAGAGTCCGGCCGAAATCGCAAGGGTCCCGGCAATCAACTTGAATATACGTCTCTGCATGAAAGTTGCCTCCTCGCCTCAGGCTTGAATTTAGCCGCAAAGAGGGATCCCACGGCCGCCTGACGCTGCGGTCCGGAGCATACTTGTTTCCGGATCGCTAGAGTATATATCAACCCATTTGGCGGCGACAGGGGAATTACCGGAATGATCCGGCGTCGTGGCCAAAGACGGCGTTACCGGAAACTCGGTCGTGACGGCATTAGGGCATCGGGCGAACAGAAGCCGGCAGGCCCGTCCTACTTCCATTTATGGAGCAGTCTCGTGGTGAGCCAAACCAGCAGGGGAATCCCTGCGAGAAGGGTTCCGGCAGCGAGTGCGGGGTCCGCGGGGTACTTGGGATGGAGCGCGGCGTTGACAGCCGCAAGGTCGTAGAGGAGCGCCAACAGTCCTGTGCCGGCAAACCAAAGCGCTTCTCCCGCGCAGGCAGCCATGCTTCAGCGCCAAAACAGAGGAGAACCAGCGCCAACAGGCCGACGCCCAAGGCGGCGTATTCCAGGGTCAAACCGCCGCCGTGAGCGATGTCGTGCATCGCCGCCCAGAAGATGCCGAACACCGCAAGTGTGACCGGCCCGAAGATAAGTAGTTTACCCGACCCCATAACACCCCGATTCTAACGGACTGTCACGATGCCGGCGCCGCTGATTTTTTCGGCAATTTCGGGGGGCAGTTGGCCGTTGCGGTCATAGCGGCCCTCCGCCAGCACGTTGGCCAGCGAGCCCTTGAAAAGCACGTAATCGCCGAAGGTGCTGAGCAGCCGGTACGTCGGAGGGGAGTAGCGGTAGCCTCCGCGACTGGCTTCATCCGCGCCGGTCCACCAGGGGAGTCCGGTGCTGACCAGCGTGTAGTGTTGCTTGCCCTGAGGCACGATGCAGAGGAGGCCGTAATCGGCCGCGCCCGGATCGAGGACGAGGGGCAATCGCGGGGCGAGGCGGGCAATCAGGCGATTGTTGCGGGCTGTGCCGAAGAGGATGAGATTGGCGCCGTCGATATCGTCGTCGTTGACCTCGCGATCGCTCTTCACTTCGAATTTGAGATTGAGCCGCGCGCGATTGCTGGACCAGGCGGCGGCGGTTTCGGCGTAGCGACGGGTCTGCGGATCGTCAGCCGCGTAGACGTAGATGTGGCGGCTGTTGACGGCTTGCACGATGGGTCCGGTGAGGGACGCGGCCACCGGGCCGGCGGCGGATTGTGTCCAGCCTCGGCCCGCGCGGGTGAAGGTGAGAGGGGCGCCGGGACGCAGGTGCTGGGCGGCGCCATCGATGGTCAGCGCCCTGGCGGCGGTGGAAAGCGTGAAGGCGTCCAGGTCGCGAGTCTGCACGCGGACTGCTCCGGCGGCGGAGCGCACGGCATCGAGCGACGCCAGTGCGCCGGGAGCGAAGCTATCGATGCGCGCCCAGTAGGCAGAGGCGTAGCGGAGGTCGCGTGCGGCGAGGCGCACGCGGTCGGGATTAGGATTGCGGCGGTGGCGCGAGAACCACTCGAAGAGTTCGCCCTTGGAATAGGCGGAGTCCCAGGCGTTGTGTGCCACGGTGGGGTACTCGATGTATTCGACGGGGCTATCGAGACCGAGCAGACGGCGCTGCCACTGGCGGGAGGTTTCGGCGGGCACGATGGTGTCGAGGTAGCCGTGGTAGAGGCGGATAGGCAAATTGAGGGCGTTGGGCGCGAGGTCGGCGGAGCCGGGATATTCGTCGGGGCAGATGGCGGCCACGGCCGCCCAGATGTCAGGACGCGAGAGGGCGAGCCACAAGGCACCGCCGCCGCCCATGGAGGCTCCGGTGAGGTAGACGCGATCTTCGTCCACCGCGTAGCGGCGCTTGACGTCGGCGAGCACGTCGTAGACATCCTGCTCGGCGATGCCCTGGTAGCCCATGGAACCGCGCGCGAAGGGGCAGGCCACCAGGTAATCGACCTGCCGGGAGGCGAGCACGGTGGTCAGGCCAGGGAGTCCCAATTCGCCAAAGCGGGGCGGAATGCCGAACACCATTTGCAGGCTGACGATGTGGTTGGACTCTTCGGCGTGCAGGCTGATGACGACGGGGTAGCGGCGCGCCGGATCGTAGGATTTAGGCACGAAGAGCGCGTAGGGCTGTTCGGACTGATCCACGGAGGAACGGTAGCGCACCGCGGACTGTCCACCGAGGAGGCTACAGGCCGCCAGCGCGCATGTCAAAATCCGGGCTATCATCGCCACCCCTTAGGCTCCCTCGTGATCGCGGCTCTGTCGTCAGCCAACATTCCTCAGCCCAGGTTCTTCAAACATGGAAGCCAGCCCTTAAACCACTCGCGGAATTCATCGAGCGCGCGCTGCCGTCCGGCGGAGAGCGGCACGGGCTGCACTCCCAGTTTGACACCCCGCAGGTGTGCGGCCGCTTTGAGCATCACCGGGAAGGGAAACTGCGTGTCCCAGGCTACAAATTGCTGGAGCAAGGCGTCGCAGCGGCCGGCGCGGACGTGGTCGCCCTGACGTAGGGCGGAATCGAGCGCCACCACCAGTTCGGGCACGGCACAGGCGGAGGCGGAGACGGCGCCGTGGGAGCCGGCGCGGCGCGCCTCGGCGAGGCGGGAGTCGTCGTTAGAGAGCAGCGCGACGGGCAAACCGTTCAGGGCTCCGGAACCGGCGAGGGGGTCTTCGAGGCCGGCAAACTGCCCGGAGGAGAGTAGATCGCAGATTGTGTGCTTTTCCATCACTGAGGTAAACACCGGAGTATTAGCCAGGTATACCGGTATACCTCCGGCCAGTTGGCGAGCGAACTGGAGATAGAATTCGATGAGTTCGGGCTGCTGGTAGAGATAGAAATGCGGAGGGGGCAAAAGGACGCCTTCGGCGCCGGCGCGGCGGGCCTCCCGCGCCAAGGTGAGGGAGTCATCCAGGCGGATCGACCCCACTCCCGCGAAGACGGGAACGCGGCTCCGTTTGACCGCGAGATAAAGCAGCCGGCTGCGTTCTTCAAGGCTGAAAGCGGGGTATTCTCCGGCCGGCGTAAACAGGGCGATTCCCTTTACTTTTGCTTTAGATAGGAAGTCGAGGAGCTCGAAGGCGGCGCCGAAATCGAGAGCGCCTTTGGAATCCCGGGGGGTGAGTGCGCTGGCGATGATTCCGTGATCTTCAGGCATAGGCTACGGGCGCAGAATCGTGGTGATATTACGATAGCAAGGCAAACACCCTATGCCAGGCCATAGGGAATAATCTGGTACCAGCGTGGTACCGGCAGTCCTTTTATAAAAAGTTAGAATGCGTTGGAATCGTAGCTGGAAAACGCATCCTATGCAGCCTAACGAAATCACGTTCTTCTCCGTGGCACTTTTTCTGGCGCTGGCCATGTTGCTGACCTGGAAACATCGGCGGGACGCCATGCAGGCAAGACTGACGAAAGGCTTGCGAGGTTACGTGGCCAAACGAGACAAACCGTCGGCGGTGGAACCCGCGATGGAAGCGGAGTCCACGGGCGAAGAGTTGATCACCGCATAGGCGGAAGCATGTCCCCCGTTGCCAATACGCTGTCCAGCGTGAGCCTGTTCCTGTCGCTGGCGACGCTCAAGCTGTGGTGCGACCGGCGGCACAAGATGTCGATGACATTCCGGGCGGCCGCCGGTAAGGCGGACGCCGGCAGCCGGTGAAGTGTCCGAGAAGTAACTGAACAATTGGAATTCGTGTGTATCCGTGGCTCATCGGGCTTTCGAGGATCCGCGCCGCCTGATATAGTCAGCCTTCAACCTGCGGTGGTACCGCACATCCGTTTGGCGCCCGCCGCGGCGCTTGGGAGGCGACAATGGAACCAATCAGCAGACGGCAGGCCATCACCGGTGGAATCCTGCTCGTAACGCCGCAAGCGGCATTCTCTTACCAGGCGAACTCCGCCATATCCTTCGGCGTGATCGGGACCGGAGGGCGTGGAGTCTACGTCGGCACCCACATGGCCAACGTCAAGGGGACCAAGATTGCCGCCATCTGCGACATCTACCCCGATCGCATCGACAACGCCAAAACCAAAATCCCCGGCGCTGCCAACGTTCGCGTCCATCGCGACTACCACGACCTGCTGGCGCAGTCCGACGTCGACGCGGTGCTCATCACCACGCCCGTCTACATGCACCCCGAGTGTTTCGAGGCCGCCGTCCCTTCGGGCAAGCACATCTACTGCGAGAAACCGGCCGGCGCCGATGTGGCGGGCGTCAAGCGCCTGCTCCGCGCCTCCGACAAGGCGTCAAAAAAGCAGTCGATACAATTCGGCTTCCAGCAGCGCTTCAGCCCCGAATACCTCACCGCCTACGACTATTACAAGACCGGCAAACTCGGCGACATCAAGATGATGATGAGTTACTGGAATCTGGGCGGCGTGCCGCCGAAACTTCCGGCAACCGCGCCCGCGCCCGTGGCCGGCGAGAAGGTCCGCCGCTGGGGTTCGTGGATGGCGCAATCCGGCGGAGTGATCGTGGAGCAGGATTGCCACGGCGTCGATATGCTCAACTGGTTTGCAGGCGACGCGCACCCGTTGAAAGCGCGCGGCACCGGCAGCCTGCGCTATCCGATTGCCTATGGCGATCAGGATAGCGATCACCACGAGATCACCTACTTCTACCCCAACAACGTGGAAGGCTGGCTGATCAGCATCAAGAACACGGCCGGCTTCCGCGACGTGAAGGAGCAGTTCTTCGGCTCTCTCGGTATGGTGGAAACCGCGCGGACCTATTACAAACTGCACGGTCCCATTGCCAACTCGCCCTATAAGAATGCCGACGACCTGACCGATTCCAGTTTGATCGAGCGCCGCACTTCGAAGCGCGAAATCACCATCGATGCGGTAGAAGCCTGGTTCGCCAGCATCCGCGACGCCAAGCCCCACAACATGGCGCCGATCGCGGCCAACGCCACCTTCACGTCGATCCTGGGCCGCATGGCCTATCAGACCAAACGCGAAGTCACCTGGGAAGAGATGCTAAAGATCGCGTAGTCCCCGGCCTTTGCCGGTAACTCCCATGTCATCTCCTTTTTCACACCAGGCGTGCTGACCGCTCCTTCTCAGAGCCGCGACCGTCAGGGAGCGTTACTAACTTGTCTGAAGCAACCGCTCCCTCGGTCGCGGCTCTGTTTGAGGCGGTCACGGTCGCGGCCCCGATGGGGCGGGTCGCGGCGATGACTGAGGCGCCGAAAACACCGAGCGTACCTGCGGACTGACCGCCGTCGGACGGCCCGTCCCGCGATCCATCGGACACCACACTGTCAGCGCCTTGGCCAACAGCACGCCGTCGGCCGCGCGCTTGATCTCAGTGTGGCGCTCGAACTTGATCCGCGTCGCCGAGCCCACCCACGTGCGCACCTGTATCCCATCGCCGGGCTTCGCCGATTGCTTATAGTCGATCTCGTGTCGCAGCACTACCCAGTAGAATTTCGCCTGGTCCTCGGCCGACGCCGCGGCGCGCCAGTGCGCCACTGCGATGTCCTGCACCCAGCGCAGATATACCAGATTATTGACGTGGCCCAACCCGTCGATATCGGCGGGCTGGACCATCAGATTGATCTCGCACTCGCTACTCAAGCCACACCGCCACACCACCCGGCGGCACACTACGCGTGCCCACCAACAGGGGCGCACCTACCCGCGCCGGAATCGTCTGCGGCGTGGATGTGAAATTCGTTGCCACCCAGAAACCGTCCCGCCAGTCCACCAGGAAATCGGACTTCAGGCTCGCCGGCGCCGCGCCCGCACTCGCGTAGACCTTGCGCAGCAGCGCCGCTTCCAAATCGCCCGCGGACGTGTCCACGCCGATGTAAGTCACCGTGCCCTTACCCAATTTGCGAGTCACGGCCGCGGCCTTGCCTGCGTAAAACTGATCGGTGTACGTGGCCAGCGTCGTCGTGCCGGACTGCGGTTCCAGCACGTCGGCCCAACTGCCCCACGCGTAGCGTACGCCATCGGACGTCACGTGCCCTTCGATCGTCCCCGGCAGCAGATCGTAGATTGGGAGCTTGGCGCCGATCAGCCCATAGAGCCGCTCCACCCACAGCGTCTCGGGAAATTGCCCGCGGCGATCCTTCTGACCGCTGCGCGAAGTCAGCACCAGATTGCCGCCGTTTTCCGCATACGCCTTCCACTTGGCGATCAGCACATCGTCCACCAACTGGTATGCCGGCGCCACCACGAACGGATACGCGCTCAGGTCGCGATCTTCGGTCACCACGTCCACCGGCGCCAACATGCTCTTCAGGCCGCGGTAGTACTTCATCCAATGCGCCACCGTGTCCCAGCGCGTGGTCTGCTTGTGTATGTCGATGTCCCAGCGATTGTCGAAGTTGATGAGGAATGCCGTGCGCCGCTTGCCATAGGCCCCGGGCTCTTTCGAATCGGCGCTATACTTCGCGCGCAGCTTGACGATATCGGCCATGGCCTCGGCATACTCGCGGCCGCCCGGCGAAATCGTCACGCCGTCGGTCTCCACCAGCCCCTTGTGATACTGCTCGTTGCCGATCAGCGGCTGACGATAGCGATAGGTCGCCACCATGCGAGCGCCCGCGCCGAACGCGCGCATGATCCACATGCGGATCGCGCCGGGCTGCGGCCATGGGTTGATCGCGCCCCAATTCACCTGGCCGGGCTGCAATTCCATCAGCCCGGAAAGCCCGTTCACCGGCCGCATGAAATCGTGCATGAAACTCTGCACGGCACCGCTGCCCAGCCGGAAGCCGAGCGGGCCGTTCTCGGGAAATACATCGCCATGCACCGGATAATGCGTCCACGTAAAGACATCGAGATCCTTGGTGGAGTTCAGTGGATTGATGTCGCCGTGCATCGCCATGAAGTTGGTGGTGATCCACTGGCCCGACCCGTATTTGCGCAGCAGACCGGCCTGCGTGCGCAGGTAGTCCGCGGCATCCTCAGCGAACCAGCGGCTGAAATCTAACTGCGCGTGCGGATTGGGTAGCGCCGGATGCTCCAGCTGATTGGGAATTTCGATCTGGTCGAAGTTCTGATAGACCATGCTCCAGAACGCAGTGCCCCAATCGGCATTCAGCTTGTCGATGGTCACGTACCTGGCGCGAAGCCACGCGCGGAAGCCGAGTGTCGCGCCCTGCGAGTAGGAGTACTGCTTCTCGTAGTGGCTGAGTTCGTTATCGAGCTGCCAGCCCCACACGCGCTTATCGTTGCCGAAACGCTTGGCAAGCTCCGTGGTAATCCTGGCGGCGTAGTCGCGGAAGACCGGCGAACTCCAGTCGCCCTGCGTGCGCCCGCCGTGATTCATGCGGCGACCATTGGCATCCACCATCATCGCTTCGGGATGCTCGCGCGCCAGCCAGATGGGCGGCGCCGCGGTCGGCGTGCACAAGATGACCTTCAGCCCGTTCTGGGCAGCCAGTGCGACATTCTTCTCCAGCCAGTCGAACTGATACTTGCCCTCTTCGGGCTCCATGAACGCCCAGGCGAAATCGCCCATATGGACGAATTCCATGCCCATCTTGCGCATGTTCGCCATATCGCGCGCCCATTGATTCGCGGGCCACGCCTCAGGGTAATAGTAGGCGCCGATGGTCATCATCTCGGCGCGGGGAAACCAATCGGGCGCGGCGGCCGGAGTCAATTGGGAAGTCAGCATGATTGCGAGCGCCAAACGGGCGCTGAGCGATTTCATGCAGTTGATTGTCCGTGGTATCACGCTACGGCGCAAGCGCGCATTACTTGTGGGGCAAGATGATATCCGGGATGGTATCCTGCGCGCCGGTTGACAACCG
>JBDTPR010000240.1:0-9190 GCA_039932635.1 Candidatus Solibacter sp. | reverse complement strand
GAGTTGGGGTGACTGCGAGGTCGCGGCGGAACGACGGGAACCGGACAACCGGAACCCTGCAGTTCGTCACTGAGATGGCAGCACCCCTTGAATTGAGAACACCAGCAGGCACCTGCGGCGGAAGCTGCAATCAGAGTGCGGATGGAAGCATGGCGACAAAGGCGCAGAGAAATCAACGGGCAGAAGAACGATCCAAGCAGCAGCGTATGGGAGGGACCAGAGAAGGAGCGGGGAGCGGCGCGCTTAAGGCGCGCTTGAGGCGCTGCCTCAAACTCCGCCAGGGGGCAAAGCCCCCTGAGACCCCGGCCCCCCGCAACTTATTTTCTTGACAGCAACGGGCCTTCTCATGGGAGCCGCGACCGTGAGTTCACTAACTTAATTCGCCGTGACGCAACCTGTCGACCGCTCCCTCACGGTCGCGGCTCCGATAGGCTAGTCACGGCTCTGTCAGGACGGTCGCGGCTCCCATGGTGTCCTAGAAGGTCAGGCGCAGTGCCATTTGGATATGGCGTTCCAGATTGTACGTGCCGCTGATGGTGCCGAACGCCGAATTCGTCGGGCTCAACTGCGGTCCGTTGAATACCGGGTGATTGAACGCGTTGAAGAACTCGGTGCGGAATTGCAGTGCGAAGCGCTCCTTGATCCGGGTGTTCTTGATGATGGACGCGTCGATGTTGTTGGTGGGGGGCAGGCGGAGTTTCGGGAACCGCGTGGGGAAGGTGCGCACGTGGTTAGAAAGTTGCTGCGTGGTATTCGTGTTGAACGCCGCGGTGTTGAAGGTGTGGTCTACGTTGGTGGGTTGGTAGTTCAGGTCGCCGCCGAGGTAGATCATGTCGCCCCAATTACCTACGGGTCCGCCGGACTCATAAGAGTGAATGCCGTTGATGACCCAGCCTCCGATTACGCGATTGAGTACTGCGCCGCTTGTGCCGCTCATCGAGCCGAGGAAATGCTTGCCCCGGCCGAAGGGTAGTTCGTAGCTGAAACTGGTCACGATGCGGTGCGGACGGTCGATGTCGGCGGGGCGCTTTTCGAGCGGTCCGAAACCGGAGTTCAGGTAGTTGTCGCGCGAAATGGTGCGGCCCCACTGATAGTTTGCGAGCAACTGTAATCCGCTGGAGAAGCGCTTTTCGAAACGCATCTGGAGGGCATGGAAGTAACTGCTGGAGGCGTTGGTCGCACTCATGGTCACGCCCGTGAACTGCGGGAATGCCTGCAGCAACTGGGTGAAGCCGATGGTGGCGCCGTTGAGGTTGGTACCCGGCAGCAGTCCGGCGAACGGGTTGGCGATGTTAGTCGCCGAATTGCGATCGATCACGGGCTGATCGCGGAACGGCGAAGTGCTCAGATAGGCCGCCGGCGTATAGTTGAGAGCTTGGTCGATGGTCAGGTGAACGGCGTGGTTGCCGGTGTAGCCCATCTCGAATACCATGCCCTTGCCGAGCGCGCGCTGGATGTCCACATTCCAGCGAATGGAGTAGGGGTTGAGCGGGTTCGGGTTGTAGAACGTGATGCCCTGACCCATGAAAGTGGCCAGGCCGGCCGAAGCGCCGGTAGGCTGCTGAATTCCGGCGGGGAACGGATTGTCCAGGGTCACAGCCGGCCGCAAATTGCCGGTTGTGCCGGAGCCGAGCACCGTGCTGCTGGCGCTGAAGCCCGGCTGATTGATGCCCTGGGTGCCGATGGCGGCAACGAACACGCCCATGCCCGCGCGGAGCACGGTGCCCTTGGTGGACCCGCCGGGGGTCCAGGCGAAGCCGAAGCGGGGGCTGAAGTAACCATGCTTGGGCGTGTAGACGGCCTTACCGCCCGAGCCGGCGAAGAGCAGGCCGCCGTTGACCTTAAACTGGCTGGCCGGGATTCCGCCGGGAGCCGGATTGCGGGCATAGGCAGCCTGCGCGGCCGCGGCGATTGGGCTGGCGACGCTGCCGTCAAAGCCGTTGACGGTGCGGTCGAAACGCTCGGTGGTGCCGCGATCGCCTTCGTAGCGCAAACCGAAATTGATGGTCAGGTTGTTACGCGGGCGATAGTCGTCTTGAATGAAGACAGCAAAATACTTCGCCTGCTGGGTGCGTGACGCATTGATGCTGAAGCTGCCGCCGGTGGGGTATCCCAGCATGAAGGACGCGAAATCCTGGCCCAGGGGCGCGGTGGTGGAGTTGTCGAGCGGGCCGCGCACGTAGTCTTCGCGGAAGACGTACTGTCCGCCCGAGTTACCATAGCTGACCGAGCTCTCGCGCGATTCTCGCAGATCGATACCGGTCTTCAGCGAGTGCCTGCCTTGGATCTTGGTCAGGCTGAGGAAGATCTGGAAGATATCGTAAGGCGTGCGGTCGCCGGCATTGTCGCCCCAATCGCTCATCTGGTTGAGATCGACAATCGGCATGACCAGCTTCTGCGAATTAGCCGCGATGTAAGACGGGAAGCCGAGTTTGGTGAAATCGAAGCCCGCGCTGGGCTTGTCGTTGGCCTCTGTGAAGCGCGTCCAGTTAAGGCGCGTGTTCAACACGGTGGTGGGGGAGAACGTGTAAACGTCGTCCACCATGGTGCCCCAGTTGATGCGGTTGAGCAGGTTGCCGGTGGCGATGTTGTGATACAGGTTATTGCGGTCTTCCACGCGGTAGTTGTGGCGGAAGTTATAGAACAGCTTGTGGCGGTCGCTGATGTTGTAGTCGAAGCGGCCCAACTCGCCGTCGAAGACGTCGCGGCGCACAGAGTCGGCCAGGTAGTTCTGATTGCCGTCACGCTGGCCGGTCTGGTTAGGCAACGGGATGTAACTCACCAGGCCCTTCGAGATGGAACTCAGGCGATTGGCGGGGATCATGTTGTTGGGGAAGGCGGTACGCGAAACGCGGGCGCCATTCTGTACCCCGGTGAGCGGGTCGTAGATCGCGTAGTTGGCGCCGACGCTCAGCAATTGCGAAAAGTCGCCAGTGCGTTCGGCTGCGGTGGCTACCGTCTGGGTGAGCGGTTCGGGGAACGCGTCGCGGATCCCCTCGTAGCTGAAGAACCAAAAGAGCTTGTCCTTGCCGTTGATCACTTTGGGAATCCAGATGGGTCCGCCGGCCGACATGCCCCACTGATTGAAGATGAGCTGCGACTTCTTTTGTCCGGCGCGATTGGTGAACCACGGGGTCGCCGCCAGTTTCGATACCTGGTTGAAATCGTAAGCGCTGCCGTGGACTGAGTTAGTGCCGCCGCGCATGACGACGTTCACCGTTCCGCCGCCTGTGTGTCCATAGGCTGCGTCGGTCTGGAAGGTTTCGACTTTGACTTCGGAGACCGCGTCCGGCGGCGGGTTGTAGGCGACGCGAAGGTTGCGGGTGGTATCGGGCGAGCCATCGATCAGGAGTTCGTTGCTCTGGTTGGGCGCGCCGCCCATGGAGAAGCCCGAGGGCCCGGCGTTATCGAACGGCCGCGAAAACTTGGGGTCGGAGTTAGGAGTTACGCCAAAGGCCAACTGCGCCAGCACGAGCGGCGCGCGGCCATTGATCGGCATATTTTCCAACTGCCGCTGATTGATGACCTGACCGGTGCTCGAGCTCGCCGTGTCCAGCATGGAGGCTTCGGCGGAGACGGTTACGGATTGGTCAATAGAGCCTACTTCGAGCGTGATATCGAGCTGCTCGCGCTCGTTGGTGGTGACGCGAACCCCGGCATTGACATATTTCTTAAAGCCCGCCGCATCGGTGGATATCGTATAGGGTCCGGGAGGCAGGAAGGTCAACACGTAAGTGCCGTCACCGTTGGCGACCGTCTGGAACTTGGCGCCGGTTTCATTCTCCACGGCGTGCACTTTGGCGCCAGGCACGGCCGCCTGTTGTTGATCCAGAACTCGCCCGCTAATGCTTCCCCGGAACTGCTGGGCGAAGGAAGGAGAGACGGCCAGCAACAAAGCTGCCACCCCTGAAAGAATGCAACGCTGCATCTGTTTTCTCCTGGTTACCGCTGCGAATTTAACGCTATTCCCACCAAACAACCTTCGCGCTAGTATACTCCAAAGTTCGCCGAAGGGCAGTGGAAAAAGCGGGGATTTACAGGAGGAAAATAAGCTGTCAGCCGGCGCCCAAGAACTAATGAACGCCGGAATTCGGGGCAACGCGACGCGGTCTTGCACACCCGCAGATTAGTTCGTCGATCGGACCAATGGACAAATGCGGAGATTTCCCTCTAAGCCGGCGCTACTCCCCGAGTTGCTCCAACTCGCCTTCGAGCAGGGCAACGTGCTCTTCCTCTTCGGCGGCGAGTTCGGCGCAGAGGTCGCGCTCCAGGCCGGCGGGCAATTCGGCAACCAGCATGAGGAAGTGGTCGCGGGTGCGCTTTTCCATTTCGAGCGCCGCCGTGTACAACTCCACGACGCCGACGCCTTCCCCCACGTGGATGTCGCGGAACAGCCAGTTGGCGAGCAGTTTGTCCTCGTCGCGCGAGAGTTCCACCACTTCGCGATCCAGATGCGCGTGGTACTTCTCTTCGAGCTCGTGCAGGTGGTCGAGCTCGGCCTCGAAGAGGCGCTCGAGCACGGCGCGCTGCTCGGGTGAACTGGCGCGGTCGCGAGCCAGCTTGTAGAAGTGGAAGGAGTTCAGCTCGAACTGCACGGCGTCGCGGATGGCGCGGAACTGCATGGAATCGCCGAGATCGCGATCGCAAATCGCTTCCAGATCGCCACCGCACAGGAAGCATTTCCCGTAAGGCATGGCGAGTCCGCTGGTCAGCTTGAAGCAACTCTTACAGCGCCAGGAGTAGCGCACCTGGGCGCAGCAGATTTCGTCTTCTTCAATTACGCCCCGGCATTTGGGACAGGTCGATGGCATGTCAGTCTCCTCCCGCGGTGGTCAACTCACTGGGGTTCGGTGCGGGCGCGTCCGGCGCCAGCAGGCCCATGTATTGCAGCATTCCCTGAGCGGCGCGCTTACCTGCGCCCATCGCCAGGATTACGGTAGCGGCTCCGGTGACGATATCGCCGCCGGCGAACAGCCCCGCGACATTCGTCATCCCGGTAGTCTCGTCGATGTTGATGTAGCCCCACTTGTTGGTGCCGAGGCCCGGCGTGGTCTGGGCGATGATGGGGTTCGCCGTGGTGCCGAGAGCGTAGATCACGGTATCTACGTCGATCAGGAAGTCGGAGCCTTCCACCGCCACTGGACGGCGGCGGCCGGAGGCATCGGGTTCGCCGAGTTCCATCTTCTGGCAGCGCATGCCGGTGACCCAGCCGCCCGAATCGCCGAGAATCTCGACCGGCAGGGTGAGCCACTGGAACTTGATGCCTTCTTCGATGGCGTGTTCCAGCTCTTCGATGCGCGCTGGCGATTCACGCCGCGAACGGCGATAGACCACGGTCACCGATTCCGCGCCCATGCGCATGGCGACGCGCGCCGAATCCATCGCGGTATTTCCCGCGCCGACCACGGCGACGCGTTTGCCCATGCCCACCGGCGTATCGTAAATTGGCTGCTGGTGGCCGCGCATCAGGTTCACACGGGTGAGGAATTCGTTGGCGGAGAAGACGCCGTTGTAGGCCTCGCCCGGAATGCTGGCGAATTTGGGAGAGCCCGCGCCGGTGGCGACGAAAGCGCTGTGATAGCCCATTTCGCCGAGCAGTTGAGGAATCGTGAAGAGCTTGCCGATGATGGTATCGAGGCGGATCTCCACCCCCAGCATCTTGAGGCCCTCGATTTCCGCATCGACGATGATGTCGGGCAGCCGGAATTCGGGAATGCCGTACTTGAGGACGCCGCCGGCCACGTGCAGGGCTTCGAACACGGTCACCTTGACGCCGCGGCGCGCCAGTTCGCCGGCGCAGGCCAATCCCGCGGGACCGCTGCCGATGATGGCGGCGCGTTTGGTTTCGGGCGTTTCGGCGACGACGGGCTTGTCCCAACCGCGGCCCATGGCGGCGTCGGCGACGAAACGCTCCAGGCGTCCGATGGCGACAGGCTTCAATTTGAGGCCGACCACGCAGGTGGCTTCACACTGCGATTCCTGCGGGCAGACACGGCCGCAGACCGCCGGCAGCGCGTTGGAACTCTTCAGAATGTGATACGAGGCCTCGACGTCTTTGCGGGCCAGCGCGGAGATGAAGGCGGGGATATCGATGCCTACGGGGCACCCGGGAACACAGCGCGGTTTCTTGCAGCGCAGGCAGCGCTCGGCCTCGTGGAAGGCGCCGTCCATATCCAGTCCGAGGGCGACCTCGTTGAAATTGTGCACGCGCGCTTCAGGCGGCTGATGCGGCATGGGGGCGCGCAACGGCGGAATGGTTTTGATGTTCTTGGGGATGCGCAGGGCCGGTGTTTCGGGCTGCGCCTCGGGGAGCTTGCAGGCGGGCGCCAGACGTTCCGGGACAGCCTCGAGGGGTGCGGAGGCGGCGGACCCAGGGAACGCGGCGAGCCTGGAGGACTCGTTCTTGAAGCGCTCCATCGCGTCCTTCTCTTCGCGGGCGAAGCGCCGCTGCCGGAGTTGGAGCTCGTCGAAATTTACCAGGTGGCCGTCGAAATCGGCGCCATCGACGCAGGCGAATTTCATGGCGCCGCCCACCGTCACGCGGCAGGAGCCGCACATTCCAGTGCCGTCCACCATTATGGAATTCAGGCTCACCACGGTGGAAATCTTGAACGGGCGGGTGACTTCGCAGCACGCCTTCATCATCGGGATGGGCCCGATGGCGACCACTTCGCTGATGTTCTTCTCGCTGGCCAGCACGTCGGCAAGGGCGTGGGTGACGAAGCCGTGGCGGCCGTAGCTGCCGTCGTCGGTGGTGACGATGAGCTCGTCGCTGCACTCGCGGAACTGCTCTTCCCAGAAGACCAGGTCGCGATTGCGGAAGCCTACGATGGAGACGGTGCGATTGCCGGCTTGCTTATAAGCGCGTAGTTGGGGGTAGATGGGCGCGACGCCGAGGCCGCCGCCCACCAGCACGACGGTGCCTTCGAGCTTGCGAATGTGGCTGGGCAGTCCGAGGGGTCCGATGAAATCGAGGATCGAATCGCCCTCGCGCAACGCCAGCATTTCAAAGGTGGTTTTGCCGACTGCCTGCACGACCACGGTGACCGTGCCTTTGTCGGCGTTGAAATCCGCCACTGTCAGCGGAATCCGCTCCCCATGCTCGTCGATGCGAGCCATGACGAAGTGTCCGGGGCGAGCTGCCCGCGCCACGTCCGGCGCGGTCACGTCCCAGAGGAAGGTTGTCGGACCAAATTGTTTCCTACGACTGATGAGAAACACCACACCCCCTGAAGAAAATATGGTACCAGAATTTCAGATAAAAGGGTCTTCAGATTTATTTAAGGGTTATTTGGCCCTATGGGATCTTCGGCGGGCTCCGTCCAAAGGTGGCAGAAATCACAGGGGTGGCAGGAAGATACTGGCTCACGCCGTGACGTTTTCGTGGGGCGCTCGTCTGACTCTGCTAATCTGCTACTGCAGTAAAGAGGTAACCATGAAAAAGTCCGCTTTTCTGATCCTGGCGATGGCCCTCGCGGCATCCGCCGCCGATCCTGCTATCCCATTCAAATTATTCAAGTTGAAGAATGGCCTGACGGTGGTGCTTTCGGAAGACCACTCGGCGCCCACCTACTCCATCGCGGTGACTTACAACGTGGGTTCGAGAGACGAAAAGGCGGGCCGTACGGGCTTCGCCCACCTGTTCGAACACATGATGTTCCAGGGCTCGGCGAACGCCGCCAGGGGCGAGCACTCCAGCCTGATTTCGACCAACGGGGGCTCCCTGAACGGCACCACCGACAACGACCGGACCCTTTATTTCGAGTCGCTGCCGGCCAACCAGATCGACCTGGGCATTTTCCTGGAAGCGGATCGCATGCGGGCGCTCAATGTGACCCAGGCGAATCTGGACAATCAGCGCAACGCGGTGCAGGAGGAGCGCCGGCTACGGGTGGACAATCAGCCGTACGGCAAGACCTTCGAATCGGTGGACGATTTGGTGTACGACACGTTTGCTTACAAGCACTCGGTGATCGGTTCGATGGAAGACCTGAATGCCGCGAGCCTGGACGATGTCAAAGAGTTCTTCAAGCGCTATTACGCTCCGAACAACGCGGTGGTCGCGATCGTGGGTGATTTCAAGACCGACGATGCCCTGGCGCGCGTTAAGAAGTACTTCGAGGACATTCCTTCACAGCCGCCGCCGCCGCGCCCTGACGTGTCGCAGCCTGAGCAGAAGGGTGAACGTCGCAAGGCGCTGGAAGACTCGTTCGCGCAACTGCCGCGCATCGACATCATGTACCGCATCCCTGAAGGCCAGCACCCGGATTATTTTGCGATGCGGGTGGCGTGTCAGATTTTGGGCAGCGGACAGTCTTCGCGGCTGACGCAGAAACTGGTGCGCGATCAGGAAGTGGCCAGCAGCAGCGGCGCCTTCGCCAGCCAGCGGCGCGGACCCAGCCTGGCGCAAATCTCGGTGATGGTGCGCCCCGGGAAAGACGTGGCGGCGGTGGAGAAGACGGTCTATGACGAAATCGCCAAACTGCAAGCCGCTCCGGTCCAGGACTGGGAATTAGAGAAGGTGCGCACCGCCAACAAACGGTCGCAGATTCAAAGCGCGCAGAGTACTTTGGGACGTGCGGCTGACCTGGCGGAGGCCACCACGAATTACGGCGATCCGAACCTGGTGAATACCGAATACCAGAAGATTGCAGCGGTCACCAAAGAGGACATACAGCGTGTGGCCAAGAAGTACTTCACCCAGGAAAATCGCAGCGTGATTGTCACGCTGCCCAAGAAGGCTGCCCCGGCGGAGCAGCCCAAGTAGCCGGAGGCCATTATGAAGAAATCGACTTTACTCACGCTACCGTGCCTGACTTTCGGTCTGGGTTTGGGTCTCTGCCCGGCCCAAACCGCACCGGGTGCCGCGGTTGCCGCGGCGGAGAAGAAACTGGGCGTGGAAACGCCATTGAACCGCGCTCCAGTGTCGAAAGAGGTGCTGAAGGTCAAGCTGCCGAAGGCCGTGGAAATGAAACTGGAGAACGGCCTGACGGTGCTGATTCTGGAAGATCACCGTCTGCCGGTTGTCTCCATGAACCTGGAACTGCGCAGCGCGGGCGGGCTGCGCGAACCGGCGGAGGTGGCGGGATTGGCCTCGATGACCGCCTCCATGCTGCGCGAAGGTGCGGGCTCGCGCAGCTGGATCAGCGTCACTTCGCCCAAAGAGGGTGCGTCGTACATCACGGTTTGG
>JBDTPR010000239.1:0-9201 GCA_039932635.1 Candidatus Solibacter sp. | reverse complement strand
CTGAGATTCTGACAACCATGAAGTCAAGCCTTTGCCTGCTGCATGCGCCGCTCGCCGCCGCGTGCCTGGCGGCGCCGGCCGTCACGAAAGTAGAACCGCCGAACTGGTGGGTCCGCCATTCCTGGAATCAGGTGCAGTTGCTCCTCACCGGCACCGACCTCAAGGGCGCCACCGTCAACACCGCCACCAGGGGCTTCAAGATCGAGGTCCGCCGCGCCTCCGAAAACGGCCACTACCTCTTCGCCTACGTCACCATCGATCCCGCCGTCAAACCGGGCAAATACCGCTTCCAGTTCAACAGCCCGAACGGCGCCACCGGCTTCGATTTCAGCCTGGACGCCCCCCTCGATCCCAAGGGCCGTTTTCAGGGACTCACCGGCGACGACGTCATCTACCTCCTGATGCCGGACCGCTTCGCCAACGGCGACCCCGCCAACGACACCCCGCCGGCAACACCCGCCCCGCCGACCGTAACACCGTCGGCGCCACCCACGGCGGCGACCTGCGCGGCGTCCGCGAACACCTCGATTACCTCAAGGATCTCGGCGTCACCGGCTCTGGCTCACCCCCAGCTACCAGAATTCCACGCCCAACTCCTCCGCCTACCACGGCTATCACACCACCGATTTCTACGCCACCGAACCGCGCTTCGGCAGTATGGAAGAAGCCCGCCAACTGGTGGATGCCGCGCACAAGTTGGGCCTGAAATTCGTGCAGGACCAGGTGGCCAACCACAGCGGTCCCCGCCACCCCTTTGTCACCGACCCGCCCACGCCCACCTGGTGGAACGGCATCGAGCGCACCCCGCGCCTGCGTAATAACTTCGACATTGCCGCGCTCTCCGACCCCTACGCCCGCCCCAAGCGCAAGGACGTCCCGCTCAACGGCTGGTTCGCCGGCAGCCTCCCCGATTTCGACCAGACCGACCCGCTGCAGAGCGACTACCTGATCCAGAACTCCCTCTGGTGGATCGCCATGACCGGCATCGACGCCATCCGCCAGGACACCTACCCCTACGTGGAGTCGGCTGGCGGGTCAGGTGTCGACGTAGCGCCAGCCGAAAGGAAATTGAGACGCGGGGTGTCTCGATAGCGGTGTTAGTTACCCTCGGCCTCGGAGACGGTTTCCACTGCGAGGGCCGCAGGCGTGGGCCGGCCCGTAAAGCCTTGCACTTTCTTGCCCTTGTTTCCGCCCCACTGCGTGAAAGATTCACGCACAATCTGGAAGATCGTGCCGCGATTCTGGGCGAGCAGCTTTAACCAGCCCCGAACGCCCTTCTGAGGGAAGTAGATGCCGCGGAAGAACATGCGCGCCGCCAGGTGACTGATCTTGTACGGAACCGGTTCGCCTTCGAGCGAATCCACCGCCCGTTGCGTTGCCTCGGGGCTATACGAATTCAGCCACGCACTGCGCACTTCGGACTGTACTTCCGGAATCGTCATGTTCAGCGGCGTGTGCGCCATCTGGAAGGGTGCGAAATCCAGCCAGTGCTTGGGTCGCGTCAGGCGGCCTTCCTTGGCCAGGCGGTCGTAGAGCGGTGTCGCAGGGAAAGGCGTAATCTGGCCGAATACCGGAAGCACCGGCGGCCAATTCTTCATCTCCGCCATCGTTCGTTCCGCCACGCCCGTGGAATCGTTGTCTAGGCCAAAGATAAAGGAAGTGATGGCGTAGACGTTGCGTCGCGCCAAGGCTTCCAGTACTCCCTGATACTCAGCCGGCTTGTTGAAGCCTTTTTTCACACTGGCCAGGTTCACCGGGTCCAGCGACTCCATGCCGATGAAGATCCACTTCCCGCCCGAATCCGCAATCAAATCGATGAGTTCCTGATCGCGCAACAGATTGGCGCTGATCTGGCCGACCCACGCAGTCTGCGCTCCCGCCGCGATGATGTCGCGCAGCAGGCTCTTAGTGCGCCTCACGTTGATCGCGAAATTATCGTCCACGAAAAACACGGCGATCTTGCCGCGCGTGGTCTCCGCGCGCGCCTTCAGCGTCAGCAGTTCTTCCACGATGCTCTGGTTACTTCGGAAGCGGATCGAATCGCCGAAGAACCCCGTCACCGTGCAGAATTCGCAACCGTAAGGGCAGCCGCGTCCGGATTCGATCGGGATGATATGGAATGTCTCCCAAGCGTGCCCGTAGTGATTCATCACCTTCCGCATCAGGCTGGGAATACGATTGAATTGCGCGATATCCAGGCGGTCCCACGGAATCTGCGGATACTGGCCCAAGTCGGGCTTGCGCTCCTGACCGAACGCATCCACCGGAGTGTAGACTTCTTTCAATTGACCGCGAGCGGCGTCAGCCACAATCCGCGGCCAGGTTTCATCGGCCTCGCCCAGTGCGATGGCATCGGCATGACGCGGTCCGCCGTCGCGCCCCAGCGCTTCGTCAGGAACCTCAGTGACGTGGGGCCCGCCCATCACCACCGGAATGCCCGCGGCGCGCAACGCATCCGCCACACGGTAAGCTTTGGCAATCATGCGCGTCATGGCGCCGATTCCAACCAGTCCGACACCTTTTTCCTCGGCCCACTTGACCAATTCCGCATCCGTCATGGGTTGCGTGTTGCCATCGATCAGCAGGACTTCGTGACCGGTGGGTGTTAGCGCCTGTAGGAGGAACATCCACAGGTGCGGCATAAAGTTTTGGGTCACCCCGTTGTCGGGGTTGTAAAGCAGGATTTTCATTGACAGGCCCTTCTCTCTCCGCGATGTGGCGCGTGGTTCCCGACAGCGGCCGATGCGAGGGATTGTGAACTGTTGACAATCCTAGGGACAGTCTCTGAGTCGGTTTGCCTACAATGGTAGCACTTCATACCGATTCAGTAGCCATTCAATTGCCAAAGGGCCGAAAGATACTCGGAAAAATTAGATCCACAAACTCCGGTCAAAACTGCCCGGTAATTGGGGTTGCTTGGCCGGCCCGCGACTGAAGTACACTCGATCTTATGCACAAGACTGCACTCGCGCTTTTTCTGCTTTTACGGGCGGGTTTCGCCGCCGATGAGGCCGGCTTCAAGCCCCTTTTCGATGGCCAGACACTGACCGGCTGGAAACTGGTTGGCGGCCACGGTCCGGGCTACGTCGTGCAAGACGCCAAGATCGTCTGCCCTGCCGATGGCGGCGGTAATCTCTTCACCGAAAAGGAATACGGCAACTTCGCGCTGCGCTTCGAATTCAAGCTCTCGCCGGGCGGCAATAACGGCATCGGCATTCGTGCACCCTTCGAAGGCGATGCGGCCTATCAGGGCATGGAAATCCAGGTGCTCGACGATGGCGACAAGTTGTATGCCGGGAAGATCAAATCCGAGCAGCACCACGGCTCCGTCTACGACGTGATTCCGGCGCGCACCGGCTACAAGAAACCCGTCGGTGAGTGGAACGAAGAAGAGATCGTCGCCGACGGCAGCCGTATCAAAGTGACGCTGAATGGCGTCATCATCCTCGATGCCGATCTCAACATGGTGAAAGAGCCCAAGGTGCTCGCCAGGCACCCCGGGTTGACGCGAAAATCGGGCCACATCGGCTTCCTCGGCCACGGCGCGCAGGTGCAGTTCCGCAACGTGCGCATCAAGGAACTCGCGAAATAGCGAAGCACCATCAGAGCCGCGCCAAGCAGGGCCGCAAACGTTAGTGAGTCGGTGGGCCTACTTCCCCACGGTGGCTTCCGCCATGTGCAGGAACGCGCTGCGCAAGCTGTCCAAGCCTCCGTCGGCGCGCTGGACCATCAGGAGCGAGATCAGATCGTTGCGCGGATCGATCCAGCCCTGCGTGCCGAATGCCCCGCCATGGCCGTATGCACCCATGCCATGTCCCGCGAGTTCGCCGAGCGGCGACGTCACCACTTCCCACGCCAGGCCGTAGTCCGCGCCGCGCATCCACCCGACCGGTTGGATCCCCGTAGTGTGCGCCTCGGTCATCAGGTGCACGGAGAACGGCGAAAGGTATCGACGGCCTTCGTAAACGCCGTTATTCAGCATCATGCGATAAAGGCGCAGCAGGTCTTCCGCGGTGGAATAAAGTCCCCAGCCGGGTGCGGGAAAGATCGCGCCAGCGCGGTATTTCGTAGGATCGCCCGCCAGGATTGTGCCGGGCGCGCGCGTCAGTTTTCCATCCTTGCTCACATACACCATGGCGATGCGCGAGAGCTTGTCGGGCGGGGGATAGAAGAACGTATCCTTCATGCCGAGCGGCTGCAGAATACGGGTGGCGATGAAGTCCTCGTACTTCTGGCCGGAGCAGACTTCGATGATGCGCCCCAGAATCTCGATGCCCGGACTTCTGTAGCTCCACTGTGTGCCGGGCTGGAAAAGCAAAGGCTGTTTGGCGAGTTGTAGCACTACGTCTTTCAACGACACATTCATCAACTGCGGATAGTCGCGGATGGCGGCGGGCGCGGCGTCCTGTATACCGGCGGTGTGGGTCATCAGATCCCGTATCGTGATGGGCCGCTCGACGACGCCCAGGCGCGCGGCATCAGGTCCGATATTGGCGGCCACCCGTTGATTGCGGAACTCCGGCAGATACTGTTCCACCAGGTCGCGCAAGCCCAGCTTGCCTTCGTCGGCCAGCATCATGATGCCGATGGCGGTGACCGGCTTGGTCATCGACATGATCTGGAAGATGGTGTCCTTGCGCATCGGGCGATTGGCTTCGATATCGGCCATGCCCTGCGCCTCGAACTCGATGATCTCCTTGCTGCTGGCCACCAGCGTGACCGCTCCGGCCACCGCTTGCGCATCGATCGCGGCCTTCATCCTTTGAGGGATTCCGACGGCCACCGCTTGGTTGACGCCGGCAGCGCGGGGTTGGGCGGGTGCCGGCGCGAGCGCGCTGCAGACCGCAAACAGGAGAATCAGAGAGGAACTGTTTCGCACGCCTAACAGAATAACTTAGTCGCCGCAGTTGGCCGGCCTCTACCCCGCCAGTTCGCGCATCAACCAGGCGCGCGCCAGCTTCCAATCGCGCAGCACGCTGGGCGCGGAAATGCCGAGCACGGCGGCCGTCTCATCGACGCTCAAGCCGCCGAAGAAGCGCATCTCCACTACCCGCGCCTTCCGTGGATCGAGCTCGGCGAGCTCGTCCAGAGCCTCGTCGAGCGCCACCAGATTGTCGCCGCGATCGGGCATCCCGTCTATCGACTCATTGAGATTGAGATGCTGGGCGCCGGCGCCGCGTTTGGTGCAGCCGCGGGCACGCGCGGCGTCCACCAGGATGCGTCGCATGATCTGGGCGGAGACGGCGAAGAAATGCGCGCGATCTTCCCAGCGCATGTTCTCAACGTCCACCAGGCGCAGGTAAGCCTCGTTGACCAGGGCGGTCGGCTGCAATGTATTTCCCGGATTCTCGCGCCGCAGGTAGCGCTGCGCCATGCGGTGCAACTCATCGTAAACCATGGGCGCGAGATCTTCCATGGCCGCCTGATCGCCGCCGCCCCAGGCGCGTAGCAACCGCGTGATTTCCGCCGAGGAGGCCGTATCCATGGCTGCAGTCTATTATACTGGCGGCCGCCCGTTGTAACGCAGCGCTCGCCCGCCGCCGCTCTTTCGAAATTATTTACCGCCCGTTATTGTTCTTTCCCTGAAATCCCGCTTAGCGCTCAGAGGGAAAGATGCAAACCACCTGGGTGCTGTTTGGAATCATCAGTTTGGCGGGTATGGCAGAGGCATGCACGGTGCAAGTGCGGATTAGCAATACCGCGATCGCGGGTCAGGGCATGATCTACCAGGCGAAATCCATCGCCGCCGACATGTTCGTACGTATCGGTGTGAAGCTCGAATTCACCTCCACCGCACGGCCTCACACATGTGGCAAGCCGATCGAGATCCGCTTCGAAACCGGCAATCCCGGCGCCGAGCGCCCAGATTCCCTGGCGTACGCGATGCCGTACCTCGAAGGCGGGACGAGCATTCACGTCTTCGTCGAGCGCGTGGCGGCCATGGCGCCCGCCAACTGCGGGGGAGTCGTGCTCGGCCACGTCCTCGCCCATGAAATTACGCATGTGCTGCAAGGCGCCGCCCGCCACTCCGACCATGGGGTGATGAAGGCACATTGGGATGCGGGCGACTTCCGAGCCATGCAATCGCGCGCGCTACCTTTCGCCCCCCTGGACGTCCTACTCTTGCAGGCCGCCGGCATGGGCAAGCCAACCACCGACTCTACCCTTGCCGCAGCCAACTGATAGAAAGGATGGTCCTGTTATAATCCCTTCGGCTCCTATGGACGCGCAGCGCTGGCAGCGTATCGAACAGATCTATCATGACGCCCTGCAATACCCGGCGGCGGACCGGCAGGCCTTCTTAGGCCAGGCCTGCGGCGGCGATGCCGAACTGCGCGCCGAGGTGTCCTCGCTGCTGCAACAGTCCTCGGAAGGCATGCTGGACCGGCCGGTTTGGCAAGCGGTCGGCGGGCGTCACGAAGGTAGCATGATCGGACGCAGTATCGCCCACTTCGAAATTGTGGGCCGTCTGGGCGAAGGCGGCATGGGCGCTGTCTATAAGGCGCGCGACCGTCACCTGGACCGCGACGTCGCACTCAAAGTGCTGCTGCCCGAGACCTTGAGCCGTCCCGATCTCCGTCGCCGTTTCGTGCAGGAGGCCAAGGCTGCCTCCGCGCTCAATCACCCCAACATCATCCACGTTTACGACGTGGACGAAGCGGGCGGCGAACTGTTCATCGCCATGGAATACGTCGCGGGCAGGACCCTGGATCAGGAGATTTCGCATCGCGGCCTGCCCCTCAGGCAGGCGCTGGGTTACGCGGTGCCGATCGCCTCGGCGCTCGCCAAGGCGCACGCGTCCGGCATCGTCCACCGCGATCTGAAACCCACCAACATCATGATCACCGAAGAGCATACGGTGAAGGTGTTGGATTTCGGACTCGCCAAGTTGACCGAAGACCGCCCGGAGGACCTCACCGGCACGCGTGAAGGCACTGTCCTCGGCACCGCCGCGTACATGTCGCCGGAGCAGGCGGAAGGCCGGCCGGTCGATCCGCGTTCCGATATCTTCTCCTTCGGCGCCGTGCTGTACGAGATGGTGACTGGTGAACGCGCTTTCGCCGGAGCCAGTCGGATGGCGACAATCTCCGCCGTGCTGCGCGACGAACCTAAGCCGCCCAGCGAAATCCGTGAAGGCCTCCCGAGCGAACTGGAACGCGTCATCGCCCGCTGCCTGCGTAAGGACCCGGCGCGCCGCTTTCAGCACATGGAAGATCTGCGCGTCGCGCTCGAAGAACTGAAAGAGGAATCGGAGGCGGCCCTGCCCGCGGTGGCGGTGAAGGCTGCGAGGCGGGTCGCACCGGTGCGCCGTTGGGTGGCGGGCGGCGTGATTGCCGCAATCTGCGTCGCCGGATTTCTGTGGAAATACGGTCTCCCGGCGGGCGGTCGCCCGCCAGGCGCCGCCGAAACCGTGCAGGTAACCACCTCCCCTGGCGTCGCGATCGGCGCATCGTTCAGTCCCGACAGCAAACGCATCGCCTATTCTTCCAACCGCTCGGGCTGGTTCGAAATCTACGCCCGCGACGCCGGGCCCCGTGGCGAGGAGCGGCAGGTCACAAAGGATGGCCAGCAGAATACCGACCCCGCCTGGTCGCCCGACGGCAAGTCGATCGCCTACCACTCCGTGGCGCAGCACGGCATCTGGGTGATTGCCGCGGAGGGTGGCACGCCTCGCCAGATCTCCGGGTTCGGTTCGAGTCCGGCATGGTCGCCCGATGGCGGGCAGTTGGCCTTTCGCTCCTACGAGCCTACCTCGCTGGCCTCGTCGGACTGGCCGGGCGACGGCGATTCCACCATCTGGACGGTCGCCGCCGATGGATCGCGCCTGCAGCAGGTCACCAACCGTAACAATCCTCCAGGACAACACGCCGATCCGGCCTGGAGTCCGGATGGCAGGCGGATTGTGTTTGCCTCCATGGGCATCATCACCATGGGGTTCCGCGGAGTTCTGTGGATGGTGGATCCGGTTTCCGCCGAATTGCAGCCCGTGGCCCAGAATCAGATCTGGGCGGGGGTGAACCCGGTGTTTGCGCCCGATGGCCGGGGCATCTACTTCGCCGGACGGCCGAAGTACGACGCACCCAGCGGCGTGTATTACGTACCGCTGAACGGCGAGCAGAAGCCCGTCGAACTCTGCCGCACCAGGCAGGCCGCGCCCTCGCGTTTGAGCGTCGCGCGGAATGGCAAGGTGCTGGCATTTACCCGCCTCGTCAACGCCAGCCAGATCTGGATTACCGGGGAGGCGGGCGCCGATGGCCGGCCGCTCTACCAGGATGCCGTGGTGCGCGCGCGGGTGCCCAATTTCTCGCCCGACGGCAAGCGGCTGACGGTTCAGGTACAGTCCGACGATTCGAGCCTCGGGATCTGGTTGATGGATGCCGATGGCCGGAATTCCAACGTCTTTCGGCCGGAAGCAGGCAACAGCAACAGCGCCAATTGGAACGCTGATTCCAGTGCGCTGATTCTCAACCTGTTTAGTAGCGTTGGCCAGCGTGTCGTGCGTTTCGGCCTCACCGACGGGTCGCGGCGTACCCTGTGGGAGACCGACATTACGGGCGCCCGCATCCACATCACGCCGGATGAGCAGGAGTTGGTCTACGATACCGGACGGCCGCGCAATATTTGGAAACTCAAGATCAACGGCGCGCAGGCGAAACAGTTGACGTTCGATCGCGAGCGTGCCTGGTTCCCTGAAGTTTCCTGGGATGGCCAGTGGATCGTCTACCAGGTTGGCCGCGGAGACAGTTCGGAAATTGCCGTGATGGACCGCAATGGCGGGCAGCAGCAGATCCTCACTCCGGAACCCGGCAAGCGCTTTTCGCACTCCTTCGCCAGCGACAACCGGCGCATCGCGTACGCCGGTTTCGAGAAGGGTGTTTGGAACCTTTACTGGATCGACCGGATCACGCGGGAGCGCCGCCAGATCACACACCACACCGCCTACGGTTCGTTCGTGCGCAGCCCTGCCTGGCGCCCTGGCACAGAGCAGATGGCCTACGAATTTTCCGGGGTTAAAGGCAATATCGAACTGCTGCCGCTCGCCCGGTGAGCACCCCATCAGAGCCGCGACCGTGAGGGAGCGTCACTAACTTAACTTATAGCGACGCAGCGCTCCCTCCTCCGAAGCCGCGAATTATTGTGACCTTATCAGAGCCGCGACCGTGAGGGAGCGCAATCGTCGGGATAAACCGGCGTGTAGTC
>JBDTPR010000238.1:0-9247 GCA_039932635.1 Candidatus Solibacter sp. | reverse complement strand
ATCGCGCGGCGGGTGAATACACCAATCGCGACCGGCGAACGCCTGGTGGCTTCTTATGGCGTGCGCGAACTGGTGGAACAGGCCGCCGTCGATATCATCCAGACGGACGCGAACCACGTCGGTGGGATTACCGCGCTTTGGAAGGTGGCCGCGCTGGCCCACGTCTCGTCCATTTCCATGGCGCCGCACGCCTGTGAAGGGCCAATCGGAATGCTGGCCTCGCTGCATGTGGACGCATCGATTCCCAACTTCCTGATCCAGGAATGCTGCGGCCAGGCCGTTCCGCAGGTGCGCGACAAGGTCTGGGAGGAATGGTTCGGCTTCCCGGTCATGCGTATGGTCAACGGCAAGTACCCCCTACCCACCAAGCCCGGCCTGGGTTTCGACCTCACCGAGGCAGCCCTCCAGAAATACCCGTTCGGCGGAACTCATCCCATGTCCCGTGTATTTCACAAGGATGGGTCGGTTGCCGAGTGGTAGGCAGGCGCGGACTGGCTCTGATAATCGATGGCGCGGTGGGTTAATCTGAGCAACTACGAAAAGGACACCATGAAGAATCGCTCCACCCTGATTTCGACTGCCTTCCTACTGACTGTGCTGGCGGCGCCAGTTCTGTACGCCCAGGCGACGGCAACACTCAACGTAGAAGTGAGTCGACCGAAAGCGGCGGTGAGCCCTGTGCTTTACGGTCTCATGACCGAAGAGATCAACTACTCCTACGACGGCGGATTATACGCGGAATTGGTCCGCAACCGCACGTTCCGGTCGGATTGGAGCGGGATCCTGAACTGGTTCCTCATCGAAAAAGGGACGGCGTCGGCCAAGATGAGCGTGGACAAAGTAGGGCCCTCGACGGCGCTCCCTTCGAGTGCGAAACTCGAGGTCACGAAAGCCGATGCGAACAGCCCGGCAGGGCTGATCAACGAAGGCTACTGGGGTTTCGCCGTGCGGCCGAATAACAAGTACGCAGGATCGTTTTTCGCCAAGAGCGATTCCCCCGCGCCACTGCCGGTGCGTGTGGCGCTGGTGGCAGACCAGTCCGGTCAGGTTCTGGCCAGTGCGTCCGTCCAGGTGACGGGAACTGACTGGAAGGAGTACAAGTTCGAGATGCAGTCCGGAAGTTCCGCCGCGTCCGCCGAGAACCATCTCGAAGTGAGCATCGATAGACCCGCGACTCTGTGGCTCCAGTTGGTTTCATTGTTCCCGCCCACCTATCGCGGGCGGCAGAACGGCAACCGTATCGACATCATGGAGAAACTGGCCGCCATGCGTCCCGCCTTTTTGCGCTTCCCCGGGGGAAACTACCTCGAGGGCAACCGCATCGAGACCCGTTTCGACTGGAAGAAAATGATCGGCCCCATGGTCGATCGTCCGACCCACCCCACTACGTGGAGTTATCATTCCTCCGATGGCATGGGCCTACTGGAGTTCCTGCAATGGTGCGAGGATCTGCACATGCAGCCGCTGCTGGGCATCTATGCCGGATACTCCCTCGGCGGCCAGGTTGTGAAGCCGGGGCCGGACCTCGAACCCTACGTGCAGGAAGGGCTGGAGGAAATCGAATACATCACCGGAGGAACCGACACCAAGTGGGGCGCGGTGCGCGCGCGCGACGGGCATCCGGCGCCGTTCACTCTGAACTACGTGGAGGTCGGCAATGAAGACAATTTCGACCGCTCCGGGAGTTATGACGGCCGGTATGCGCAGTTCTACAAGGCAATCAAGGCGAAGTACCCAAACCTCCAGATCATCGCCTCCATGCCGGTGAAAGGCATGACTCCCGATATCGTCGATGACCACTACTACAAGCGGGAGCAGGGGATGTTCGACGAATCGCGCCACTACGACAATACCGACCGCAAAGGCCCCAAGATCTTCGTCGGCGAATGGGCCACTCGCGAGGGCACCCCGACTCCCAACTTCGGCGCCGCCTTGGGAGACGCCGCCTTTATGACCGGCATGGAACGGAACAGCGATGTGGTCATCATGTCGGCATATGCGCCATTGTTCGTCAATGTGAACCCCGGCGGCATGCAGTGGAGTTCCGATCTGATCGGCTACGATGCCCTGACCAGCTATGGGTCGCCGAGTTACTACGCTCAGGTGATGTTCGCTTCGTGCCTGGGCGATCACACGCTGGAGTCCTCGGTCTCGGGCGCCGGCGGCAAGTTCTTCTACGCCGTGACCGCGTCCCACGGCTCTAAAGTCTGCCTGAAGCTGGTCAATGCCGCGTCCACTGCGCAGACAGTCACTATGACGCTGGGCGGGCTCGGCGCGGGAACGCACACTGCCCGCATCGACACCCTGAAGGCCAACTCGACTTGGGCGACCAACTCCATTACCCATCCCGAGCGCATCGTACCGGTCAAGTCCACGACGAGTATCAAGGGCGAGCGCGTGCAGCACGTGATGCCCGCATACTCGATTCAGGTCGTTCAAATCGACCTGAAATAGGAGAAGTGGATGCGGAATTTCATCAGCCTTGGGCTGCTACTCGCCGGAGCGATCTTCTCGGGAGCGATCTTCGCGCAGGGATCGCGCAACGGCCCCCGTTCATGGGCGGCCGACAACGGCAACGGAACCTATTCGAACCCGCTGTTCTACGACGAGTTCTCAGATCCCGATATGATCCGGGTCGGTTCCGATTATTACCTCACCGGCACCACCATGCACACCATGCCGGGGCTCCCGATCCTGCATTCTCGCGATCTGGTGAACTGGCAGTTTCTCGGCTATGCCTTCGACCGACTGGACCTCGGCCCGGACTTCCGGCTGGAAGGCGGCAAGAACATCTATGGAGGCGGCATATGGGCCCCGAGTTTCCGCTACCACAACGGAACCTATTACATCTTCGCCAACGTGAACCGCTTCGGCCTTCAGGTGTATCGCGCCTCAGATCCGCGCGGTCCATGGAAGCATAATCGCATCGACCCGGGCCTCCACGACCTCTCCGTCCTGTTCGACGATGACGGGAAGATCTACGCCGTCTATGGCGCACGAACCATACGCATCGTGGAATTGAATCAGGATGTCACCGCGCAGGTGCCCGGCACAGATCGCGTCCTGATCGAGCCCGCTCAAGGCATGGGCGAAGGCTCGCACATTTACAAAATCAAAGCCAAATACTACATCGTGAGCGCCATACCAGGCGCCCACGTGCCGATGAAGTGCGCCAGGGCCGACAAACTCACGGGACCGTGGGAGGTAACCACGATCAGCGAAGAAGAGAGCTTGGGCATCGGACAGGGCTACAGACCCAAGGACAGCCGCCGCCAGACTCCGCCGTTTGAACTGAATCCACCGGACCCAAGTGAGCGCCGCAGCCTCGACCTGCACCAGGGCGGGATCGTCGATACGCCGTCGGGCGAATGGTGGGGCTACTCCATGCAGGACCATAACTCCGTCGGCCGTCTGACCTCTTTATCTCCGGTCACGTGGGCGGATGGCTGGCCGTATTTCGGTTTGCCCGGGAACCTCAAGCGCACGCCCTCGATTTGGGTCAAGCCCAACATCGGCGGGGCTTCGCCCATCACGTCTCCGTACCAGCGGAGCGACGACTTTTCGGGCGCGAAGCTGATTCCGGTGTGGCAGTGGAATCATCTGCCGGATGATTCCAAGTGGTCGCTTTCCGAGCACCCCGGTTTTCTGCGTTTGCATTCCCTGCCTGCCACCGATTTCTGGTGGGCGCGAAACTCGCTGACGCAGCGCGCCATCGGGCCGGAATCCACCGCCACCACCGAGTTGGATGGCAGCGGCTTAAAAAGCGGCGATGTCGCGGGCTTGGCACTCCTTAACTCGCCATACGCGTGGATCGGACTGACGCGCGACGACAACAGCTACGCGATTGCGCAGTACGACCACATCACCGGCAAGACCATCCGCGAGCCGGTCGCAAGCCCGCATATCTGGCTGCGCGTGCATTCCAATTTCGACAGCGAGATTTCGCAATTCAGCTATAGCCTGGACCGGAAGCAGTTCAAACCGCTGGGCCCCGAATTCGTGACGGTCTTCCAACTTCGGACTTTTCAGGGGGTCCGCTTCGCATTATTTAACTACAACAGCGGAGCGGCGCCTGGAGGCCACGCGGACTTCAATTTCTTCACCGTGGATGAGGCGCGGCCGCGCGGGTTGACCAAGCCGATTCCGGTTTCGCAATCCATCACGCTGACCGACCTCGCCACCGGCAACGCTCTCGCCGTGGTGGATGGGAAATTGCAATCGGTGAGCGGCGCGGAAAAGGCCACGCCCTTCCGGGTCGTGGATCAGCAGCGCGGACGCATTGCGCTGCGTACGGCGGGCGGGCAGTTTGTCTCGGTGGGAGCGGCTGGGAAGTCCGGCGACGTCACGTTGAAAGCCGGAAAGCCCGGCGATGCGGAGACCTTCCAATGGGTGGATCTCCAGCGCGGCGAGACCCTGCTGCTGTCTCTGGCGACCCATCGCTACATCGTTGCCCCAAAGACACCCGGAGCAGTGGCCGCCGACCGTGTGGGACCCGCGCCCGACCGCAGGGACGGTACCTGCTTTGGCTGGACGGTGGTTCGGCGCTGAGCTAATCGCGGAACAGCAGCGGCGCGTACTTCGAAAGGTACACCTGCCAGTTTGGCCAGCTATGTCCGCCGCCCGACTCGTTCCAGACGTGCTTCACGTTCTTCTTCGTGAGCAGGTCGGCCATCCCCTTGACGCCGTTATAGCCAGGGTCCTCTGTGCCGCAGCCAAGCCACAGGACTTTGAGTTTCTGATTCAGCATCGCCGGGTCCGCCTTCTCCCATTCCGCCCGATTGCCGCCGCCGCTGAACGCCGCGATGTATGCGAATTGGTCGAGGTTGTGGAGTCCGATCGCCATCGACTGGCCGGCGCCCATCGATAATCCGCCGATTGCCCGGTGATTGCGGTCAGTCATCACCCGATATTTGCGCTCCACCAGCGGCTTCACCGCCGTGAGCAACTCCTTCTCGATCGCAGCGGGGTCATTGGCCGGAGCGGCAGTACCAGGTGCCGGCTTGATTTCCCGCGGGACGTGACCGTAGGGCATGACCACGACCATCGGTTTGATCTTCCCCTCGGCGAGCAGGTTGTCCAGGATCACGTTGGCCCGCCCGGTCCACGTCCACGATGCTTCGATTTGCCCGTTGCCATGCAGCAGGTAGAGGATCGGGTACTTCTGCTTGGCTGCCTCGTAACCCGGCGGCGTGTAGACGTACACCATGCGCTCGCCGTTCAAGCCGGCGGAATCGTAGAACTCCACGTGGACCGTCCCGTGCGGCACATGGCGTTCTTCGATCACCGCTTTCTCGCCGCCCGGCACGATGAACACGCTGGTCGGCCCCCAACGGCGCAGTTCCAGATTCGGGTTCGACGGATCCGGCATGCGCACACCGCCATCGATCGCGTACCCGTAGGTGTAAAAGCCCGCCGGTAGCGGACCCACCGTCAGGCTCCAGACTCCCTTCTCGTCGCGCTGCAGCGGCATGGGTTTCTTGATCGCCTCCAGGATGCCCGGAGATCCCATCAAAATCACTTCGCTCGCTTTGGGTGCGAAGAGCCGAAACGTGACGGTGCGGTCGGCGCGAACCTCGGGCGAGACCGGGACATTGTTGGTGTCCTCATAAAAGGGCGTGGGTCCTCGCTGGCAGAAGACCGAGCCCGTGGTGATGCAGCAAATAGCGGCGGCGAATAGCAATCGCACGTGATACCTCTTTCTATGGCAGAAGCTGGTAATCGTTCGTATTTTACGGTTTGAGCCCGATGGGCTGGTACTCGCCGCCCTTCACCAGGAGGTCGAGGATTTCTCTCGTCCTGGCTGGGCAGGCACGCCCTTTCTGCGGCGTTAAGTTGTCGTGCTCGGATTCGATCATGGGCAGAATTTCTTTGGCGCCGGGGATCTGGTTCAGCGCCGTCCACACCCCGGCGGGCGGCGAAATCGTGTCGATGAAGCCCATGCCCGCCATGACTGGCGCCTTGATCCGCGAAGCAAAATTGATGGTGTCGAAATAGATCGCGGTCTTCATCACATCCGGATTGTCCGAGGGCCAGTTGGGGTAGCCGGCTTTGCGCCCGTGGAGATCTCCGTTGGCATCCGCGCCGGCCGGCACGCAGACCAGGGCCGCCGTGATTTTCTCGGGCCGCAGTCCCGCCAGCACCAGACTCTGCTGGCCTCCCATGCTGCCGCCGGTGAGGACGATGGTTTTCCCGTCCCAGTCGGGCCGCGTCAGCAGGTAATCCAAGGCCCGCGAGTCGCGCAGGTACATATTCAGGAAATAGGATTTCTCGCGCTCCGTGTTGCCCACTGCCTGGTAGTTTCGAGGCGCGTTTCCAGCCGGCTCCGACGGCAGTTTGTCGTGCGAATCCACGTTGATGATGAGCCAGCCTTCGGCCGCGCGCTGAGCGGCGCCGCGCGCGTTCAACGCGTATACACCCGCGTATTGCAGTTGGATCAGCGCGGGGAACTTCCCTTCCCTGGCGGGTTTGGCGACATAGCCGTGGGTTTGCGACCCGAGCGCGTCCAGCACGAACATATTCAACTCGACGCCAGCCACATCGGTCTGTACGGGCGTGAGAACCGGGTTGATCGGGATCTTCGCCTGTGCCGCGAGTTTGCCGTCCCAGAAGGCGTCGAAATCATCGGGACGCGGCGTCGAGAGTCCGATCTTCGCGGGCGTCACCGCGGCGCCGACCGCGTAGAGCCCGTTGTTGCGACCGGTGTTGCCGCCCACATAGCCGGGCGCCGCGCCACGGCCCGCTCCGCCCTCGGAGGGTTGCGCGGCCACGGTTGCGGCGTCCGCATCGACAACCAGTTTGGCGTACGGTTCGATGGCAACGTAGAGCATCTCGGGCTGATCGCCGGCGATTTCGATTTTGTCCTTGCCCGAGGAAAGGTCGAGCTTGCCTTCGTTGAGAACCACGGCATTATTCCGCCGGATGGTCCACTTGTAGGAGTATGTGGGTGTAACGGGGCCCGGCGTTACCGTCCAGCCAACCGTTTCCCCCACGTCGTAAATGCCGCTGGCGTGGTGCGGCGTGAAGGTGAGTTGCTGGTCAATCGGTCCCCGCTGGGCGAAAGCGGATGCGGCCGCGGCCAGGAGGACGCAGAGCAAGCGTGCGCGATTCCGAAGCATAGTCTTCTGTTGTCTCACTTCGCTGAGTCTCCCACACTCACCGTGAACCCCTTCAAGGGTTTATCGGAGGCGTCCAGAAACCGGGCGCAGAAGTCCGTGGCTCCGCCCCCATTGACGATGGCGGCTCGCACGATGTTCGCCCCCTTGTTGAGCGTCAGCCGCTTGGAAACACCATCGTCGATCACGGTCTGCCGGTCGCCGTAAATGCCGATGACTTCCTTCCCGTTGACCCACCACACGGATGCCGCGTTGGAGCCGATGGCCAGGCGGACGTCGCGCATCTCCCGCGGGCAATTCACCACGGTCACGGCCCAGAACAGGACGTCGGACGTCGGCTTGCCGAGCGCGCGGGCGAAGTGAAACAGGTTGACGTTGTAGTTCTTCGTGTCCATCGCGTGCCAGGCGAGTTGCGTGCCGCCCACAGTCACCTGATCGCCGTCGCGCGGAACGTCTTTCGGAACCACGGTGAACTGATTTGGGAAATAGTCCTTCTTGACGGCCGCCTGAACGATGCTGTCGGTGAGCCCGTTAGCGCCGATCGGTTCCAGCAGCAGCCAGCGCTGGATGAAGCCATCGGCGGCGGGCGCCTTTTGCGGCGAAGCCGAGCTCATTAATGTCGACGGTGGAACTTGAGCGGCGGCGATCGCCACAAGTGCCGAAACCGCCAAGGCCGCGAGTGCCGGAATGTGTAGAGTGCGGTAGGAATTCATGGAAGGCCCTCGTCTGATCTTTACGGCGTCTTGAATAGCCAGCGGTGTCTCTCGCTCTTGGGCTCGAACTTCGTCAGAGTTGCGAAACTACTGCCTATCGCCGAGAGTACAAACGCTTCTTTGGAGTTCGGTACCTGCTTGGGCATGATGCGCCACGTACCGTCGGCAAGCTGGTCCATGCGCCACAGTTGTTCGGGTCCACCGGTGAAGGCGGGCAGAACCACTAATTCAGCGTCCCCGGTGGCGGCGAGCGCGCGGTCCGTGCCGGCGATCGTGATTTTGAAATAGGGCGAGCCGGGGTAGCCGCCGGCGTTGGGCGCCGCGGTCACCGTCCACTTCTGCTGGGCCTGGCACAAGTAATTTGCCATGCGGACATCCAGATTGCCCGCGGCCCAGTTCTTCGAAACTTCCGCGACATCCTGCGGTGGAATCGGAGTGCCCGTACCCGCGAACATTCCGCCCGGCGGGGCGCCTGGGCCACCGCCTGCACCGGGCGCCGCGCCAGGGGCTGCTCCACGTCCTGCTCCGGGCACTGCTCCAGGAACCGCTCCACGTCCTGCTCCCGGCGCCGCGCCGGCCCCCGGTCCGCCCGCGCCCCGTCCTCCCCTGCCCCGCCGGCCACCCACCGGCATACCTTCCACCGCCATTTCGAGCGCCGTACCTGTACCCACTGATTCGATCTCGAAGGTGCCATCCTTCAAGTTCTCGCCGGCCACCGGCCAGCCGTCTTTCCACTGCAGCGGGCGGATATCCAGCACGCTGGCGCCGCCCTTCTCCAGATCGGCTTCATAGTGAGTGGAGAACTTCTGCACGCCTTCGCCAAGATCGAGGAGCCCGAAATGCCCTGGACCAACCACGCGCCCGCCCGAGCCCAGGAACAGCTTTCCGCCGCCCTGGATCATATCGAGGCCCTCGCTGTCGAGGAAGGGACCGGTCACTTTCTTAGCGCGGCCCATTCGTATGTTGTAGCCGGAGTCGGCGCCGCGGCAGCAACTGCCGTGGGTCGCCAGGAGGTAATACCAGCCATCGTGATAGATCATCTCGCTGGCTTCGCAGTTGATCGCGAGGTCGCGCGGCTTGTCGTTGGGGTCGCGCCGCTTACCAGTTTTGGGATCGAGTTCGACCAGCCGTATGTAGCCGAAATAGGAACCATAGACCAGCCACAATCTGCCGTCATTGGGATCCAGAAAGACGCCCGGATCGATGGCATTGCAGTCTTCCACGCCATCGGAGGAGGCCACCACCCCGCCTTCTTCCCACTTGTAGTCCGGGGAATCCGGATCGAGCGTCTTGTTCCAGATCATGTTGATCGCGGCTTTGGGCTGTGCCCCGATGTTGGCCGCTACGTACACGTAGTAGCGGTCCCCAATGTGAATGACGTCGGGGGCCAAGCCACGGCGGGGCAGCGGGGCTCCGCGCTTC
>JBDTPR010000237.1:0-9275 GCA_039932635.1 Candidatus Solibacter sp. | reverse complement strand
AAGGATGCGGCGATGCACCGGCTTGAGACCGTCGCGGATGTCGGGCAACGCGCGGCCGATGATCACGCTCATCGCGTAATCCAGGTACGACCGCTGCATCTCGTCTTCGATGTTTACCGAGATGATATTCTTGTTGCCGCCGTCGCCCATTCCGGGCAAGTTCGACTGCCCGTCCGGAGGTGGCGCAGGTGGGCCCTGCGGGGGAAGTTCCTGATCTGCCAAGGTTGCTCCTCAATGAGTGTTAAGTCGTATTATACCAAGAATTTAGTCAGGAATAAACGTTTCCCGACATACGCAGTGATAGACTGTTGGCTATCATGAAACGCCGCCACTTTTTCCTTGGTCTCGCGGGCACCCCGCTCTTGGCTCAATCCGTCGCCCAAACGGCCGTCCAAACGCAGGCTCCCGCGCCCGCTCCGGCTGCCCCTCTCACGCCCGAGCTGGATTGGGTGGATGCCCGGAAACTGACCGTCGAAGGGCTCGGTTTCAAGGATGTGAAGTCGCCCTACGACCGCCTGCCCGGGCGCGCCGAAGGCGTGGTGCCGGCGCCGGTGTGGAACCTGAGCCGCGATTCGGCCGGAGCCCTGGTGCGCTTTACCGCCGCGACGCCTTCGATCTGGGCGCGGTGGACCATCACCAATAAGAACCTGGCGGGCGCCAACATTACCGCCATCGCGTCGAGCGGTCTCGATCTGTATGCCAAGACGGACGCCGGGAAATGGCGCTGGCTCGGCATGGGGCAGCCGAAATTCCCTGACTCCGAATTGGCGCTGATCAACGGGATTCCGGCGACGGCTCGCGAGTTCATGGTCTACCTGCCGCTGCGCAATGGCGTCACGTCGGTGGAATTCGGTGTGCCCAAGGGCTCGACAATCTCGGCGGGTCCGGAGCGCGCGGCGGGGTCCAAGCCGATCCTCTTTTATGGGACCTCGATCACGCACGGGATCGGTGCGTCGCGGTCCGGCATGACGCATGTCGCGATGCTGGGGCGCACGTTCGATCGCGAGGTCATCAATTTGGGGTTCTCCGGCAACGGGCGCATGGAGCCCGAGGTGGTGACGTTCGTGGCCGAGCTCGACCCTGGCGTCTTCGTGCTGGACTGCCTGCCGAATATGGGTCCGGCGCAGGTGACGGAGCGTACGCTGCCCGGAGTCAAGATCATCCGCGAGGCGCACCCGAATACTCCCATTCTGCTGGTGGAAGACCGCAATATTCAGACGGGCTTTCTGGTGGAAGCGCGGCGCAAAGCCAACGACGCCAATCACGCGGCACTGCGCGATGCGTATGCGGCCATACAGGCGGAAAAGATCTCCGGCGTCTACTATCTCAAGGGCGACGATCTGCTGGGTAGTGACGGCGAAGGCACCGTCGATGGGTCGCACCCGACGGACCTGGGCTTCACGCGCCAGGCTGCCGAGTTCGAACGCGTCCTACGCCCGATATTGAAGTAAGAAAAATCTCTGGTCGCCGATGAACGCCGATGAACGCCGATAAAACAGATAAGACAGAAGTTGTTTTTCTTATCGGCGTGTATCGGCGTTCATCGGCGTCCTCAAAAGGTAAACCTCGTTTGGAACTCGATCCGGCGATTGTTGGCTACGCTGCCTCCGAAGCCTCCGGGGCCTCCTCCGAAGCCGGTGTTGATCGATGTCGCCTGCCCGAATTGCGGTGAATTCAGGTTGCCCACGAAGCCTCCGGGATTGTAGTGATTGATCAGATTGTTGAACATCGCCGAGAGCGTGATGTTGTAACGGTGCTCGGTGGTCTCGCCTCCCATGGCGCCGCGCGGTCCGCCGCCTCCACCCATTCTCATTCCACCGCCTCCACCTCCTCCGCCGCGTGGTCCGCCGCCTCCTCCACGCATTCCGCCGCCATCGCTCATGGCGTTACCCCCTCCACGGGGCGGCCCGAACCCGAAGGTGCGTGCAACTCGCACGTTAAACGAGATCAGGCCGGCGCCGGTGAGTAAGTTGCGCGGGACCAGATTATCGACGGCGCCCGCCGAAGGATCGAGACAGAAATCTCCGAAGGCCGTGTTCTGCGCGCTGACACACGAGCCGCCGGCAAATGTCGGTCGCGCGTTCTTCAGCGTGTTGCCGTAGATATCGCGGCCGAGGATCACGTCGTACGGATTCCCCGATTGCAGCGTGATGAAGGGACTCAAACGGATATTGAATGGCGCCACGACCGAACCGACCAACTGGAAGCGATGGCGTCGCTCGAGCGAGGAGCGGCCCCAATCGGCCGCGAAATCGTAGGGGTTGGATGGCGTACCCGGCAAGTCGTTGGAGCGGTTGAACTGGTAGTTGCCGAAGAGCGAGATCCTGGGGCTGAAGCGCGTCGTGAAGTTCGCCATCAGGATGTTCTGCCGCAGCAGGCCGCCCGATTCGTACTCGAAGAGATTGCCGGCGGCGAGTCCATATGGACGCACGCCCGAACCCGCGATAGCCGGGATGTAAGTTCCGGGTAGCGGCGTATTGATAGGCACGGTCTGCTCCGTATGCAGTGCCCGTGTGTTGGTGTAAGTCACCGCCACAGTGGTGTTCTTGGGCAACTGACGCTCCACGCCGATCGCGGTCTGGATCATGTAGCTGGAGCGCAGGTTGGGGTCGAGGCTATAGATGCTGTTCTGCGCGGGGCTGAGACCGGCAAGCGGCGGCGCATTGGGGAAGGTGTCCGGATTGGTCACAATGTAGGAGAGCTGATTCACGCCGTTCAGAAGACCAGCCTGCATAATCAGGCTCTCACTCACGCGGTCATAGAACATGCCGAAGCCTCCGCGGATGACGGTCTTCTGACGTCCGTGGCCGGCCGATCCGGGCGCCCAGGCGAAGCCGAAGCGCGGCGCGAAATCGCCGTGCGAATTGATGTTGGTCTGCCTTTCGTAACGCAGGCCGTAGCTCAAAGTGAGATTGGGCCGTATGCGCCAATCGTCCTGCGCGAAGAGGCCGAGATCGTATTGCACGATGCTGGCGTAGGGATTGCCTGCGTCGACGTTGAATTGGCTGGCACCGCCGCCGCGCAGACGGATGGCGGCTGGTCCGAAACCGGTGGCCTGCAGAGCGAGCGTGCGGGAGTACTGGTCGATCGCGGTCAGCGTTGTCAGCATCGGGTTGCCGCTCTCATCGAGCACGACGTTGTTGTTCGCGTCGAGTACGGGGGCGGTGCCGCCGTCGAAGAAGAACATGCCGCCGAAGCCGTTGGGCGAGAGGCTGCGGTCGCTCTCGCGACGCGCGCGCAGGCCGTAGCGGAAGGTGTGGGTGCCGTGCGATATGGAGGTGTTGTTCTGGAGTTCGAAATGGCGGCTCGTATTGGTGTTGTCGCCCTCATTGGCGCCGCCTCCGGTGAAAGCTCCGGTGACGCTGAACTGCGGCTGCAGATTGCCGGTTTGATTGGTGTAGTTGTTGGAGTACTGGAAGCGCGTTTCGTTGACGATTCTCGGATTAACGATCCAGGTCTCGGTCAGCATCAGGTTGGTATTCTTGCCGGTGGCGTTGTAGGCGGTGTCGGCGTACGGCGGAGGCAGGCGATAGCCGCCGACCCCCTGATTTTCGCGCGAGTTCCAGCCGTACTCGAAGCGGGCCACCAGGGTGTGGTTGGTGGACAACTGATAGTCGATGCGCGGGCCGATGCTGGTGCGCGTATTGGGTGTCACCACGGCCTGCTGGATGGTCGATTGCAACAGCGTATTCGGGTCCACGTAGATGGCGTTGATCAGGGCGTTGTCGGTGACCTGGCGCCGGTTGAAATCGAAGAAGAAGCTGGCGCGCTTGCCGAGCGGCCCGCCGACATTGGCGCTGAACATGCGGCTGGAGAAATCGGGCTTGTTGGTGGAGATCGGGTTGCGCGAGTTGAGCGCGCCTTCGCTATCGTTGAAGCCGATGCTGCCGCGGATCTTATCGGTACCCGGCCTGGTGAGGATCTCAATGCGGCCGAAGCCCAGCTTGTCGTACTCCGCGGAGAAGGGGTTCTGATTGATGCGGATCTCGCGGATGGATTCCTTGGGCGGCAACTGGCCGCCGCTGAAGCCATCGATGTAAATGGACCCGCCGTTGGGCCCGGCACCGGGTCCGGCCAGGGCCTGCAGGGCGTCGGAGAGATCGTCGGGATCGTCGGGCAGGGCGGCGAGATCTTCGCCGCGCAAGACCAGCGCAGTGGCGTTGTTATCTGGCTCCACGCTGATGGCCGCGGCCGCTTCGGCGGCGACCGTGATCTCTTGCTTGTCTGCGGCGACCACCATCTGGATTGGCACATCGAGATTGCCGCCCGCATTCACAGTCACCGTCTTGTTGACGGCAGCGAAGCCGGGGAAGGCGGCCTTGACCGTGTACTGTCCGGGCGCTAGGCCGGTGAAGGTATACGTGCCGTCGGCCTGTGTCTGGGCGCTCTTGGTAACGCCTTTGCCGGTGAGGTTCACGACGGCGGCGGGGATGATGGCGCCGGAATCGTCGGTCATGGCGCCGTGAACGGTTCCGGTGGACTGGGCAAACGCACTCGCCAGGGATAGCGCAGCGACGAGTAATAAGACGAGGGAACGGCGTAAGTATGGCATAACTATCCTCTGTGTGATTGTCTTTGTCGGGAGTTAGTGACTGAGGGTGGAGGGAACTTACTGCCCGGGGTCTCCGTTGCCGCCCAGGTTCCAACCGCTCATAATGTCGCGCGTGGCTGTGGGGGAGGCCGTCAGCAGTGGTTCCACTCCGGCGAGCAGAGTGATGGCAGTGACCCGCCCGGCGTCGGAACCCTGCGTGGTGGAGACCATGATGGCGTCACCGGGTTTGAGGTCGGCAAGGGGCATGGCCGGCAGGTTATCCAGCATCTGGCCGATATCATTGCCGGCCCCTCCTCCGCGGCCCCCCCGTCCAGGCGCGCCGGAAGCAGGCTGCTCCGGAACCGTGCCGGGCGCATAACGCCGGGCCAGCATACGGGCAGCATTCTCGGGGAGTTTGCGCATGGTCGAAGCGGAATCGACTTTGATGGTGAGCGTCTTTTTGGTAGCCAGGTCTTTCACCGTCATTTCGCCGGCCTGCGCATTGACGGCCGTCACGGTGGCGGCAAGCTGGCGGAAGCTGCCGAAGACGATCTTCTCGGCGTTGATCTCCGCGCGGTACTCGTCCTTATTCCCCAGGACCCGGAGTTGGTCGCCCGCCTGTATTTGGGCGAAGCTGGACACCTTGGCATCGGCGAAGCGCGCGGAGTCTGGTGAGTAGCGGTGGTAAGTGGTCTTTGGATTGGGCAGCACGGTGTAAGTCTGTGAGCCGCTCTTGATCATGATCTTATTCGCCGTTGTATCGACCGAGGCCACAGTGCCAGTGGAGCCGCGCTTCTTCCAATCATCGGAGTCGCGCTGTTGGAGGCTGGCCACGTCGCTCTTGCTCATGATGAGCACGGCGCTGGCGATCAGGGTCGCCGGGTCGGCGGAGGCGGGGGCGATAACCACCGCTCGATCTCCGGTGGCCAGAGTGGAGAGGGTGGTTTTGACCCCTTTCTTAGGGTCGGTTTCGCCGGGAGGAATCCGGAGGAAAAGGGTGGATTCGGAGGTTGTAATCGATACATCTTCGCCCTTGTCGCTCTTGAGCGTGATCTGGCGGACATCGGCGTTTACCGCACTCACCGTACCGGAGACCTGTGTGCGCTTCGTAGCGTCGGTTTGGGCGAATGCGGCTGTCGCCAAAAGAATGGAAAGTAGATGTTCCCGTCGAGGCATGCTGTATGGTGAGGCGCGACCCAGTTAGCACCGGTTACACGCCCCTTTTGAGCCATCGTGAGATAGCCCGCAAAGCCCGGAGTTAGTTGGTGCGCAGGGTGACGAGTTAGAGGAGCACCGCTCCCTTACAGTCGCGGCTCTGATTGGGGCTTGGGCTCTGATTGGGACCCGATTTGCGCTGTCATCAAGAGCACGCTCGAGAGGCATGGAATGGCGGCGGCGATCTGGAAGGCGGCGGCCAGTCCGAGGGCATTCTTGAGGGCGCCGGCGAGTGCTGCCACGATACCGCCCACCATGCAGCCTGCGAAGTTGAAGAGACCGTAGCCGGTGGAGCGCAGGTCGTCGCGTGCGACCTGACACAGAACGGGCATGGTGTTGCAGTCATAGAAACCTCGTCCCGCGCCGAACAGCACCAGTGCGGCGATCAGCACAATTCGTGTGTCGGTATGTCCGAGTAAGAACAAAAATGGGCTGGCCACAATCAGGCCCGCCGCTTGTGTGTGGATTCGCCCACGCGGGTTGCGGACGCTCCAGCGATCGGCAAGCCAGCCGCCGAGGACGATGCCCGCGACACTGGCGCCCTGTATGTAGAAGGTCGCGGTGAAGCCGGCTTCGGTGAGGCTCATGTGAAAGCGCTCGTAGAGATAGAGCGGCAGCCAGGTATTGACCAGCCAGTTGGCTATGGACATGGCGGAGAAGACGGCCATCATTGTGCCGAAGCCCGGTAGGCGCCAAAGTTCGAGGACCGCCGCGCGAAACGGGATGCGATGCGCGGGCGTGCTTTCGAGTGCGGGCGGCGCGGCGCGGAAGAAGAGCGCAAGCACGGCGACGTACAAAATTCCCACTGCGCCCAGCGCGAGAAAGGGCGCGCGCCAGCCATAGTGTTCGCCGGCCCAACCACCGGCGACGCCTCCGAGTATGAGTCCGAGATAGAGTCCGCTCTGATGCAGCCCTATGGCTAGCGAGCGCGTGCCGGAACCGTGATACTGCGCGATCAGCGCGAGCGCGGCTGGGAGGTAGCATGCCTCGCTCAGGCCCATGAGGCCGCGCGCCGCGACGAGTTGCGGATAGGTGCGCGAGACTCCGGTAGCGAGGGTGACGGCGCTCCACACCAGCAGGCTGGCGGCGATCAGGCGCACGCGTCCGAAGCGGTCGGCCGCGAAGCCGGCGAAGGGACTGAGGATGCCGTAGACCCAGAGGAAGACGGTGCTGAGGAGCCCGAGTTGCACGGGCGAGAGATCGAGATCTTTGGAGAGCAGCGGGAAGAGCGAGAAGATCACCTGGCGGTCAACGTAGTTGAGCAGCGCGACCACCCACAGGACGGCGACGAGAATCCAGATATAGCGGCGCGAACTCATGTGCGCGATAGCCAGCGCACTCCGCACGCGTCGAGCTGCTGCCGCAGGTCTTCCGTCTGTGCGGGCGTGAGGCCGGCGCGCGGACGCATACACTCGCCGCAATCGATGCCTTGCCAGCGGAGCATCTGCTTGACGGCGGGGAAGCAGGGGAATTGCACGGCGATGCGGATGATGGTGTTGATGGCGTCCTGGACAAGGCGCGCGCCCTCCCAGTTGCCGGCGCGCGCGAGGCGATAGACATCGACGAAGAGTTCGGGCAGCACGTTGTAGAAGGTGCCGATGCCGCCATCGGCGCCCATCAGGAGGCCGGCGGTGAGGACTTCGTCGTAGCCGTTGAAGAGCGTCACACCGCTCTGTTTGATGAGGCGCATGCGGTAGAGATCGTGGTCGGTATACTTCAGGCCGGCGACGTTGGGGATGGCGCAGAGGTCGAGTACCTGGGCGAGCGTGTTGACGCCGGGGTAGGCGTTGGGGAAGAAGTAGACCAGCAGCGGGACCGCGGAGGCGGCGGCGATGGCTTGGTAATAGGCGCGCACTTCGGCGAACGAATAGCTGCCGAGCGGGGGCAGGGCACTGACGGCGGCCGCGCCGGTGCTGGCTGCGTGTGCCGCGAGTTCTACCGCGTCGGCGGTGCGGTGCGAGCCTACGTGCACGATGACCTGCTTGCCGGGCGGGGAGAGGCGCACGGCGGCTTCGGCCACGAGTTTGCGCTGCTCGACGGTTTGCAGGAGTCCTTCGCCGGTGCCGCCGCAGACGTAAACGCCATCGACTCCGGCGGCGTACAGGCGCGCCAGCAGAGTCGCGAACGGCTCGGGTGCGAAACGTTCGTTGGCGTCGAAGGGCGTTACGGCGGCGGGCAGAATGCCTTGGAGGATTGGCGCGCTCATTGGGATTTTCCTTGCAGGAACCGGGTATCGAAATGGGTGAAGGCGATGCGTTCGTAGGGGCCCTTGTCGCCGAGCTCGTAGAGCAGGCCGATCTGCCCGCCGCGCAGCATGGCGAGCGACGAGTAGGCGGCGGGACCTTCGTGGATGAGTTTCGACGCCGCCCAGGTGTGTCCTCCGTCGTTGGAGATGCGGACGGTAAGGTGGGTGCGTTTGGTGTCGGCGGGATTGCTGAAGAGGACGCTGTTTTTGGGGCCGGCGATCATGCTGGCCTGGCAGACGGGCTCGATCAGGGCGTCGTCGAGGGTGAGGGGCGAGAAGGTGAGGCCTTTGTCCTGCGACCGTTGCACGGCGCGGCGATTCTTGCCGTGATAGCTGCGCATGTTGAAGAGCAGCTCGCCGGATTTCAGTTCGACGATGGCCGATTCGTTGGTCTTCTCCTCGGCGATGGCGCCGATTTTCCAGGTGGCGCCGCGATCGTCGCTATAGATGATGTGGGAGAAGCGGCGCTCGCCGGCGAGGTTGTGATCGCAGGGAATGATGAGGCGGCCGGAGCGCAACTGGATGCCGTTGCCGGGGCCGGTGGCGTACCAGGTCCAATCGGGGAGCTTGACTTGCGAGGTGATTTCGGCGGGCGTGGTCCAGGTCTTGCCGTCGTCTGTGGAGCGGGCGATCCAGATGGTGCGGTCGCGGGTGGTGGTTTGGCGTTCGGTGACCTTGCCGGGATTGCTGGTCATGAGGAGCAGGATCGCACCGGTTTTGCGTTCGACCACGGGGGCGGGATTGCCGACCGTGTTGTCGGCGAAATCGGCGATGGTCTGCACGGGTTGCCAGGTTTTGCCCTGGTCGAGGGAGCGGCGGAGGAGGAGGTCGATATCTCCGGCGTCGCCGGCGGAATTGCGGCGGCCTTCACAGAAGGCGAGGAGCGTGCCCTTGGGGGTGGCGATGAGCGCGGGGATGCGGTAGCTTGTGTAGCCGCCTTCGCCGGCGCGGAAGATGTCGGCCTGCGGCGGCGCCGAAAAGAGGGCGGCCGGCAGCAGGGCGAGTAAAAGGAGATGATTAGACATGGCCCGACACCGAATTGTAGCGTCATGTCACGCGGCAAGGATGAAATGCATCTAGGTAAATAGAATGCCCGATTGGTTGACGTTTATTTTGATTCCGGCGGCGTACTTCGCTGTGATGCGTTGGGTGCTGCCGAAGTTCGGAGTGCCTACTTGAATGTCGGACTCCTGCGGGACCGGGTCTCGGTCTGAAGAGAAGAAGAAGTAGTGCACCGACTGAAGTCGGTGCCTGGAGTTTGGACATTTTTTGGACTTGACATGA
>JBDTPR010000236.1:0-9301 GCA_039932635.1 Candidatus Solibacter sp. | reverse complement strand
TGATAGCGCTGCGCGCCGGCGAATTTGCCGAGGCCGATGGCCATCATCTTGAAAAGGCCGCTCTCGATCTTACCGGCGAAATCGGTGTGCCATTTCACGCGACCGATCAGCATGACGCCATCCGAATCGTAAGCCAGCTTGTCCATGAAGGCCTCGATGCCATCGGCGGTCTTGCCGAGCGAGACCACTTCCAGTTGGCTGATTACCGGGCAACCCATGGCGGCCTCGGTGATGCCATAGCTGCGCAATACTTCGGCCTGCCCGGCCGCGTTGGCCGCGCCGTGGCTGCCCATGGCGGGGATAAGGAAGGGCTGCATGCCCTGCTCTTTCCAGTACTGCACCGCGGCGTGCACGATTTTGGCGATGTTGTTGATGCCGCGGCTGCCCACGCCGATGGCGATGCGCGCCCCAGGTTTCAGGCGCCCGGCGAAACCGCTGGCGGCAAGTTGTTCGCGCACGGCGGCGGGGATGTCGGCGATCCTGCGATCGGGAAACTTCTGGCGTACGACAAGGAGGCGGGGAAATTGCATGACGCGTCTATTTTAACGTAAGTGCGAGGCCGTTCAGAGCTAGCACCCGTCTTTGTGGGGCGGACTTCAGTCTGCGCACCGACTTCAGTCGGTGCATCCGAGCGAAGCTCGGACAGGCGACCTTCGCTGCGCCACAAGGCGGCAAGCCCAAATTGCGGAAGCATCCGGCCTGCGGCCGGTGTACCGACTGAAGTCGGTACGCAGACTGAAGTCCGCCCCACAACGGGGAGTCAGAGTCCCGCTTTCTTCCACAGGTCGTTGACACGGCTCTTGACGTCGGCTGGCATGGTGATGACGTCGGGCCAAGGGCGCGTGAAGCCCTCGCCGGGCCACTTGCGGGTCGCGTCGATGCCCATCTTGGAGCCGTAGTTGGCAAGCCGGCTGGAATGATCCAGCGAATCCACCGGACCCATCACGAATTGAATGTCGCGCTCGGGATCGATATTGTTGAGGGCTTTCCAGGCGACCTCGCTGTAGTTCTGCACGTCCACGTCCTCGTCCACCACCACGATGATCTTCGAGAACATGGCTTGGCCGGTGCCCCAGATGGAGTGCATGACTTTGCGCGCGTGGCCCGGATAGCTCTTGCGCATGGAAACGAGGATGAGGTTGTGGAAGACGCCCTCGGGGGGCATCGCGATGTCGCGCACCTCGGGCAGTTGCATGCGCATGAGCGGGAGGAAGATGCGCTCGATGGCTTTGCCCATGTAATAGTCCTCCATGGGCGGCGGGCCGACGATGGTTGTGGCGTAGATGGGGTCGCGGCGCTGGGTCACGCAGGTGACATGGAAGACGGGATACTCGTCGGCCAGCGAGTAGAAGCCGGTGTGGTCGCCGAAAGGACCTTCGGTGCGCAGTTCGCCGAGTTCGACGTAGCCTTCCAGCACGATTTCGGCCTGCGCGGGGACCTCGAGATCGCAGGTCTGGCACTTGACCATTTCGACGGGAGTCTGGCGCAGGAAACCGGAGATCATCATCTCGTCGAGATCGGGCGGGAGGGGGAGGATGGCCGAGTACATGGTGCAGGGGTCGGCGCCGATGGCGACGGCGACATCCATGCGCTTCTTGCCCTGTTTCTGCAGGCGGCGGTAGTGCTCGGCGCCCTGCTTGTGGGTCTGCCAGTGCATGCCGGCGGTGCGCTCGTCGAAGACCTGCATGCGGTACATGCCGCAGTTGCGCTTGCCGGTGTCGGGATTGCGGGAGAAGACGAGGGGCAGGGTGATGAAGCGTCCGCCGTCGTCGGGCCAGCATTGGAGGATGGGGTAATCGAAGAGCGAGAAATTGTCGGTTTTGATGACTTCCTGGCAGGGGCCTTTGGAGACGATCTTGGGGAAGAAGGCGCCCATCTCGGCGAGCTTGGGCAGCATTTTGAGTTTGCCGATGAGGCCTTCGGGCATGCGCATTTCCAGGAATTCGACGATGCGCTGCGCCACCTCTTCGACCGATTTCACCTCCAGGGCGATCTCCATTTTGCGCATGGAGGCGAACGAGTTGATCAGGACGGGGACGTTGAAGCCCTTGGGGCGCTCGAAGAGTAGCGCGGGGCCGCCCTGTTTGACGGCGCGGTCGGCGAACTCGGTGATTTCCAGGCGGGTGTCCACTTCGAAGGGGATGCGCTTGAGCTCGTTGTTCTTTTCCAGCGCGCGGATGAATTCGCGCAGATCCTGATAGGCCATAGGTTATGAGTATGGTAGCAAGGCGCACTACGCAGCCTGTGTGATGCCCGACTGTGGCGTGTAGATGGAATGTATGGCAGCTACAATGTCGTTTCGGAGGATCGACATCCATGGATTGGAAAGCTCTGTTGGAGGACATAGGACCGTGGGAGTGGCCGATGGGGCTGGAAAGGAAACTCGAGCCCATCCTGCGCGATAAGGATGGCGCCGACCCCGAGCAGCGGGTGGCCGCGGTGTCCGTCGCGGGAGATTACACCCAGATCAACGACAGGCTGGCGGATGCCTTGATCTGGATTGTCGAGAACCCGGCGGAGTCCGACGAAATTCGCGCCGACGCGGCGATTGCCTTCGGCCCGGCGTTGGAGCAAGGGTATATCGAGGAATTCATCGAGCCCGAGAATGTGCCGATTTCCGAGGAGATCTACGACCGGATCAGGGACGTTCTGAAACGGGTCTATCTGGATCAGTCCACGCCCAAGTCAGTGAGGCGCCGCGCCATGGAAGGGTCGATACGGGCGCCCGATGACTGGCATGAGGAGGAGGTCCGTAAGGCTTATGCGAGCGGCGATCGGGAATGGAAGCTAACGGCGGTTTTCTGCATGAGCCACCTGCGCGGCTTCGACAAGGAAATACTGGAATCGTTGGAGAGCGACGATCCGGAACTGCATTTGGAGGCGGTCCGGGCGGCGGGCAGTTTTGAGATTGAGGCTGCCTGGTCTCACATCGCAGATCTGGCGCGGTCGGAGTTGGCCGAGAAGGAGTTGCGGATCGTGGCGATCGAAGCGCTGTCCACGTTGCGGCCGAAAGATTCGTTGGAAATTTTGATCCGGCTCAGCGATGACGATGACGAAGATATCGCCGAGGCCGCGGACGAAGCGCAGACGATGGCAGTCGGGTTCCTGGAAAAAGATGAGGACGACGACGTCTTCGACGAGGAAGACGACGAGGATGACGACGAAGACGACGACAAAAAGCCGAAACTCGTGAACTGAAAAGTTCGCGTTGAAACTTGTTACCCTGGAATTTCAAGCGAGTTTCATACCACAACGTCTGAGGAGAATGAATGTTTAACCGAGTGGCCTTCGTTACGGGCGCGAGCCGTGGAATCGGGCGCGCCATCGCACTGACGCTATGCCGTGCGAATTTCGATATCGTGGTGGCCTCTCCCGAAATCGAGCGCAACGAACAGGTGGCTGAAGAAATTCGTGCGTGCAGCGGCGAAGCTACGACCCTGAATCTGGACGTGACGTCGCCCGAATCCGTCAAGGAAGCCTTCGCCAGGACGCTCAAGGATAAAACGCGCATCGATGTGCTTGTGAACAATGCCGGAATCACGCGCGACGGCCTGGCGATGCGCATGAAGCAGGCCGATTGGGACCTGGTCCTGAATATCAATCTCACGGGCGCGTTTCGCTGCGCCCAGGCTGTAATGCCGGGGATGATGCGCAATCGCTGGGGGCGGATTATCAATATCGCTTCGGTAGTGGGCCAGGCGGGCGCCGCCGGGCAGGCGAATTATGCGGCCTCCAAGGGCGGCATGATCGCGATGACGAAGGCTTTGGCGCAGGAGATCGGGAGCCGCGGGATTACGGTGAATGCCGTGGCGCCGGGATACATTCAGACCGATATGACGGCCGTGCTACCGGAGGAAGTGAAGGCGCGGATTCTGGCGCAGGTGCCGCTGGGCAGGATCGGACAGCCGGAGGATATCGCGGCGGCGGTGAAATTCCTGGCGAGCGATGACGCGGCCTATATCACCGGCCACGTGCTGGCAATCAACGGCGGGATGTATATGTAATTCGGGCCCGCGCCTTTCCTACTTCAGGCGGCCCATGCTCTTGAGGGGCCAGTAGACGAAGACGGCCTTGCCGTAAATCGCGTCGCGGCCGACGAAGCCCCAAGTGCGGCTGTCGCTGGAGGAACTGCGATGGTCGCCCAGGACGAAGTACTTGTCGGGCGGCACGCGGTGCTCTTCCCAGGAAACGCGGTCGTGGTAGTCCTCGGGAACGTAGTCTTCGACCAGCGGCTGACCGTTGACATAGACCTGCCCGGCGTCGATGGAGACCATGTCACCCGGGACGCCGATGACTCGCTTGATATAGGACTTCGAGGGGTCGAGCGGGAACCAGAAGACCACCATGTCGCTGTGTTCGATCTTGCCCAGACCAAAGTGGTAAGTGAATTTGTTGATGAAGATGCGCTCCTGGTCGGTGAGTGTCGGCATCATACTGGTGCCTTCCACCTTGACGGGCTGGTAGATAAACACTATCAGGATGATGGCGATCATGACGGAAAACGCCAGATCGCGCACCCAGGAAAGCGCACCCCAAATACTGGTCCGGGCGCGGGAGGCCGAAGGTGGCGTCCCAGGCTCCGGTGCATGTGTGGGCGTCGGGTTTTCTTCGAGCATCTTTCTGTTACAGCATTATAGACGCTTTTCGGGGCAATCCGGTTGCCCCGGCGCGGCTTACTTCAATATCGGTATGAGTACCGGAAGCGGTACGGCTCCTTCACGCAGGGCGCGGTCGTTAAAGTCCTTGAGGCTGTAGGCGCTGCCTTTGGCCTGCTTGTACTCGTCGCGGGCTTTGATCCAGGCCCGCCAACCCACATAGTACATAGGTAGTTGCGCGGAGGTCAATTTCGCACGTTGTAGTTTTGCGGTGGCTTCCTCCTGCTCCTGGAAGGTTTGTTTCTGCATCAGGTCCATGGCTTCCTGGTCCGTCATGTTGAGCATCTGGAGGCGGATATCCAGGATGCAATTGGCCAGGACGCGCAGTTCCTCCTTGGCGAAGGTGAGCGCCAACTCCGGCGATTTATTGAGAAAGCCCTCGTCGAGCATCAATTGGGTGGCATACTGGCCCCAGCCCTCGATATACGGCCCATTGCCGAACACAGAACGCAAAAGGCGGCGCGCATTGGGCTGGACCTGATTGGCGATTTCGAACTGCACATAGTGGCCCGGCATCGCCTCGTGAATGGTGAGCAGCTTGAGCTTGTAGAAGTTGTATTCGCGCAATTTGGAGTCCACCCGCTCCTTCGGCCAGGTGCCGGGCAGGGGAGTCACCCAATAGAACGCCCCAAGTTCGGGCTGCAGTGCGGGCGCCGGGTTGAAGCCGCCCACCGGGTAGCTGCCGCGCATGAATTCGGGCGTCGGGATCACTTGCAGATTGGCGCGCGTGGGCAGGGTCAGCAGGTTCTTTTCCTGGATGAAGGCGCGGGCCTCATCGAGAGCTTTGCGAGCGTCGTCCAGGAAGGCTTCGCGCGTGGAGTGGCGCTCGGCGATGCGGCCGAGAACCTCGCCAATCACGGTATTCTCGCGGTCGAGCCCCTTCAGATCGGTATGGTCTTTGTGGGCGGGAAAGGCGTCGCGGTGCAGGGGCAGGGCCAGTTCCAGCATGTGGGCGCGGACCGTGGTCACGTCGCGCTCGGCCTGCTGCAAGGTGTTGTCCGCTTCGCTGCCGCTTTGCAGGGCGTAGCGGAACTTGCGGGTATATATGCTGCCGCCGGTGCGCCAGTTGTAGTTGCCGCGGCCGGTCAGACTGTTCTTGAGGAAGTTCTCGAACTTGGTCATGGCGTCCAGGGCGGGACGCGCGGCGCGCGAATAGGCCTGCACCATGTCGGGTGTCACCCAGACGCGGATGTCGTTGTCTACGAGGTTGATATTGCCGCGGTTCTCCTCAATCGCAACCTGAATCCAGAGGGGCGGCGCGGCCTGCAGGTTGCTGGACGCCTGGTCGAGGAAGAGCGGGACTTTTTGGAGGCGGGCAATGATGTGCTGGATGCGGGCGGCTTTGGGCGCGTACTCCACGGTCAAGGGTGTGAAGAGCGCACTACCGAGGGTCTCGACATAGAGGGTGGGGTTGTGCAGATGACTGTGAACCTCGGCGAGTTCGAGCAGGTTGAGCGCGAGCTGATTCTGCAGGATGGTGAGGTCGGCACGATCTTCGGCGGAGAGGTCACCGGTATTCAATTCGGCGAGCTTGTCGTGGAATTTTTCGTAAAAGGTGCGCTGGCGGGAGCGGCTTTGCTCGCTGAAATCGTCGAGCATCTCGTCCAGATTCAGCTTTTCACGCTGATGTAGGCCCGCGGCGGTGGCAGACGATGGAGCGAAGACGAGAGAATTGTATACAAATTCTTCCGAGAGGGCGGCCAGCTTTTCGGAAGGACTTTTGCCGCAGCCGGCAGCGAGCAACAGTAGAGAAAGCAGGGCAGCGATTTTCGCCATTGCCTGTAATTGTACAACCCTGCACTGGCGAAAGCTGGTTAGCCAGCTGATTAGCCAAGCCGATTGACCCAGCCGATTAACTCAGCCGATTAACCCAGCGTGATGCGTGCGGGATGTGGACTATGGGGGGTCGGCGAACTGACCGGCTCGGCGCGGTGATCGCGCCGCATTCGGTGGAGTTCGCGCATCACCTGGGCCTGTCGTTTCAACGTTTGGCGGACCAGCAGGCGCTCGCCGATGAAGCACGCCCAGAGCAGGGCCACGGAAAGCGCGATCGCCGCTAAACCTTGTCCGGTGATTTTTGCGATAGGCATTCCAGTGTTCCTCCGTAGCATTCTAGATGCAATCGACAGGCCAGTCGATTCCTCGTTTATTCTCATACCGTTTGACGTGTCAAAGGTGTGAAAGGTGAGCCACAGGCTCGTGCGAGGGACACTATGCCGCCACTGGGGGTGGCATTTTGGAACACCGGAGAAAAACAAAAACCGGGGCGGTTAGGCCCCGGTTTAGTTGAAATACGAGTTATGTAGTAATTTATCGGGCGGCCATCAGGGCTCGCAAGCGGCGCGCCCGTTCGGGGGCCCGCAACTGGCGGAGCGCTTTGGCTTCGATTTGGCGAATGCGCTCGCGGGTGACGTCGAACTCCTGGCCAATTTCTTCCAGGGTGTGTTCGCGTTCACAGCCGATTCCGAAGCGCATGCGGATCACCTTCTCCTCCTTGGGGGAGAGGGTTTTCAGGATGCCGGCGGTTTCGTCTCGGACATTGGATTCGATCACGGCGTCCACAGGGGAGCCGACCCAGCGATCTTCGATCAGATCGCCAAGCGCCGATTCACCGTCGCGTCCTACCGGAGTTTCGAGCGAGACAGGGTCACGGGAAATGGTCTTGAGCTTCTGGACCTTCTCCACGGGAATGTCCATCCGGCGCCCAATTTCGTCATTTGTAGGAGTACGGCCGAGTTCCTTTTCGAGTTCGCGCGTGGCGCGCAGGAACTTGTTCATACTCTCGTTCATGTGAACGGGAATGCGAATGGTGCGGGACTGATCGGCGATAGCGCGGGTGATGGCCTGACGGATCCACCACGTTGCGTAGGTCGAGAACTTGTAGCCGCGGCGGTATTCGAACTTATCGGCGGCGCGCATTAAGCCGATATTGCCTTCCTGGATCAGATCGAGCAGGTGAAGGCCGCGGTTGACGTACTTTTTAGCGACGGAAACGACCAGGCGAAGGTTGGCTTCGACGAGGTCTTTCTTGGCGCGCTCGGCTTCGGCTTCGCCATGGCGGATGACCGTCATGGAGTGCTTCAGTTCGGGCAGCGTGGCGCCGGCAACGGCCTCGCGCTTCTTGATTTCGCGCTTCAGTTCACGCAGCCGCAGTTGCTGCGTGGGGTTGGCGCGAACCTCTAAACGCTTGATTTCACTGTCTAGATGGCTGATTTCGTCCACCGCGCGCTCAATCTCGCGAGCGAATTCCTTCCACTTGATGAGCCGGAAGGGGGCGCGGCGGATGGCCAGGGACGTCTCGACCTTGGCGCGGTTGAGTTTGGCGCAAAGCCGTTTACGCGGCTTTTTGCTGGCGGCCGGAGTGGCCTCAACCTTATCTTCCAGTTGCTGCAACTTCTTGTGCAGGATGATGATGTCCGCGAAATGCTTGGCGGCGTCGGTTCGAACTTTCACGTCGGCGGGGGAGCCTTCTTCCACGTCGCCGAGATCTACGATGCTTTCAATTTCGATGGCGGCCTTTTTGAGCTGGTCGGCCACGTCTACAACTACATGCTGCACTAAGGCAGAACGGCTGATCGCCTTCTGCATGCGTAACTTGCCGCGTTCCATGCGGCGCGCCAAATCGACTTCGCCCTCGCGAGTCAACAGGGGTACGGCACCCATTTCGCGTAGATACACGCGTACCGGATCGTCGGTGTAGATGGACTCTTCCACCGGCGCCGGGTGCAAAAAATCGGCTTCATGCGCGGCTTCGGGATCGAAGAATTTGGGGTCTTCCTCGAAATTCAACCCGAGAGCCTCAGGGTTCTCCGCTAAAAATTGATCTTCAAATTGATCCACTAAGAACTCACCTCCGCCCACAGGCACACGACAAACTCAGATCGGTATGTCAGGGAATTGGATTTAACTGAAAGAGAATTGGCCTGCTAGTGCTGGTCCAGCCCGAAGTGATGACGATATCGTGCGCATTCGGGGATCGGCTTTCATCCGATGGTAACACCATTTCCCGGCAAAACTAAAGCCCTATTTTCTAAGATGTCTTAAAATCGTTTAGGTTACAGAGAATTTTGCTACATCCGGCAAACGCTCGCGGGCTAGGTCATCTTCTGCCGCATCAGGTGCTTGAGTTCGTTGAAAAAGGCCTGTTCATCCTGGAAATCCCGATAGACTGAGGCAAAACGCACATATGCGATCTTGTCCAGGTCCTGGAGGCTCTCCATGAGAAATTCTCCTATATCTATAGTAGATATCTCGCGGTCGGGTGAATCGCTCACCTTGGATTCGACTCGATTGACCAGTTCGGAGAGGCGCGCCATGGAAACCGGGCGCTTCTCGCAAGCTTTGAGCAGTCCTCCGAGGACTTTTTGGCGGTCGAACTTCTCGCGCCTCCCGTCCTTCTTGATCACCATGTAAGGAACTTCGTCGATGCGCTCGTAGGTGGTGTAGCGTCGGGTGCATTCCAGGCACTCTCGGCGGCGGCGAATGGCATCGCCTTCTTTACTTTCGCGGGAATCCACTACCTTGTCGTGAAGATGGTTGCAGAAGGGACACTTCATTCCGATGCCTCCCGGCCGATGTGCTTCAAGCTATGCCAATCCAAGCCCTCTTTGAGTGCGACCAGCATACCGATTGGAACTATTGCTACA
>JBDTPR010000235.1:0-9309 GCA_039932635.1 Candidatus Solibacter sp. | reverse complement strand
GACTGGGTACCGCGGACCTTGCGGAGAAGATCGAAATCGCCTGGCCCTCGGGGGCCAGGGAGTCGGTTGAAAACGTCAAGGCGAATCAGATAGTGTCAATTCAGGAGGGGCGCGGTGTGGTGAAGAGCGAGCCATTCCGTGCGCGAAGCAAATGAGAAGCCGCCTGATCGCCTACCTCGCATTTGCAGCCCTGTGTACCGCCCAGCCGGCTCTCACTTCCTACCAGGATGGTCTGCGACTTCTCCGTAATCAGAATTGGCAGGCGGCGGCCACAGCGCTGGAGCAGGCGGTTGCCACGGAACCGAAAAACCTGGACGCGCATATCGCTCTCGGCATCGCGCGTCTCCGATCCGGGAACGTTCAGGCCGGTCTCACCTCCTTCCGCCGCGCCGTGGCCTTGAACGCTGCCTCGGTCGAAGCGCACTACAACCTCGGACTGGCGTTGCGTGAAGCCGGGCAGGCGCCGGCCGCGCTTACCGAATTCGCCACCGCGGTCCGCCTTGCGCCGAATAACGACGAAGCGCGCATCGCTCTCGCGCTCGCCTACCAACAATCGGGAAAGGTGGATCTGGCGATCGCCCAATGCGAGGCGGTACTCAGGCGGAGTCCGCAATCGGCGGAGGCGCACAATTGGCTCGGCGTCCTTCGCATGCAGAAAAGCCAGGTGCTCGATGCCGTGGCCCAGTTTCGCAAGGCCGTGGAAGCTAAGCCCGACTTCGTTCGCGCATGGAACAACCTGGGCTCGGCCTTGGCACAAGGCGGCGATATGGTGGCATCGGTCGCCGCCTTCAAGAGGGCGGTCGCGCTCGATCCGTCGGATTCCGAACTGCGTATCAATCTCGGGATCGCCCTGCGCGGCAAGGGCGACGCGGACGCCGCGCTCCAGGAGTTTCAGGCAGTATTGAAAACCAGCCCGTCGAACGTCGCCGTGCGCCACCAGTTGGCCCTGACCCTCAAGCAGCAGGGAGATCTCGCGGCGGCGATCGACGGCTTTGAAGCGGTCCTAGATCTCGACCCGGAGCACCGCGAAGCCTACTACAATCTCGCAAGCGTATTGCGCCAGCAGGCTGCAGTGGTCCGGCGCGGCCACCCAGCGGCCCGTATCGAACCGGCGGTGGAAACGCGTCTGCGAGAGGCGCAGGCGGCGCTTTCACGCGGAGACCACGCAACCGCGCGCAGCATCCTGGAACGTGCCTCCCAGGAAGCCCAGCCATCCGCCGAGGTCTTCAATCTCCTCGGCTTCGTCCAGGGGCAGGAGCGCGATCTGGCTGCTGCGCTGGCCAGCTTGAAACGCGCGGTGGAATTGGATCCTGCGATGCCCGCGGCGCGCTACAACCTCGGCGTTGCGCTCTGGCTCAGTGGCGCACGAGACGCGGCGGTGGACGCTCTCGAACAATCCCTGCGCCTGGATCCTGCCGCTCCCGAGGTGTACGCCTTCCTAGGGATGGCGCGCCGGGAAAGGAAGGAACCGGAACGCGCCCGAACCGCTTTGCAGCGGGCGATCGCACTGGGTCCGAACCTGCCTGCACCCTATGTGGATCTCGGGCTGCTATTTCTGGACGCCGGGCAGTGGGAAAAAGGCATCGGACAAATCGAGGCGGCCCTGAATCTGCCCACGCCCGCTGGGCCCATTCCGGATTTGGATCAGCTGGTCGCCGAACTGCGGCGCGCGCTCGCGGCGTCGCCGGACACTGCCCAGATCCACAACGTGCTGGGTCTGCTCCTTGGCAAGCGCGGGGCGGATCCGGGGCAGGTAATCGCAGAATTTCGCGAGGCTGTGCGGCTGCGGCCGGACTACGCCGAAGCTCACAACAATCTGGGATTGGTGCTGGTGCAGGCCGGAGACAACGAGGCCGCCATCGCGGAGTTTCGCCGGGCGCTCGCCATCGCGCCGGAATACACCGCCGCCATCGCCAATCTGGGCGCCGCGCTGGTCCCTGCGAAGCCAGCGGAAGCGGTCACGCTACTGGAGAAGGCCGTCGCCTTGCAGCCCGCGTACGTGCGAGCCCAATACAATCTGGCGCTGGCCTATGCGCAAGACACGGGCTCCGGCCACGCGAAGGCGGCTGCGCAATTTCAAAAAGTCGTCGAGCTGCAACCGGACTTCGCAGCCGCGCATTTTGAATACGGCAAACTGCTCTTTCAGAAGAACTCGCTGCCCGAGGCCATCAACCAGTTCCGTGAGGCCGTCAAGCTCGATCCCAAATTCGGCGCCGCGCGCTACCAGCTGGGTCTCGCCCTGACGCGCGCCGGCCAGCGGAGCGAAGGCATCGCGGAGCTTGAAAAGGCGCGCCCCACCATCGAAGAAGAACGCAAGGTGGAAATCGCCGGTCAGTTGATGGGTGAAGCGCGCGCCGCCATGGAGAGCGGCCAGAATCAGAAGGCGGTGGACACGCTCCGCAAACTGCTTCGCGAACTTCCCGCGTCGGTCGATGCCCACTATCAACTCGGGCTGGCTCTGCTTGCGTCCGGCGACCGCAACGGTGCGGCTGCATCCTTCCAGAAGGCTCTCGAGTTGGATCCTCAATATGCCCCTGCGAGGCAGAGCTTGCAACGAATTCAGGCCGCGTCCTCCCCGCTGTCGGACGACGCTGCCACGGTCGCGCTTTTCGAGGATTACATCCGCAAGCAACAGTTCAAGGAACTCGAACCCCTGGTCGTCGAGTATCTCAAGACGCACTCGAATTCCTGGTGGGCCCACTACGTACTCGGCTACGCGCAATTTGGCCAACGGCGGATCGGTGACTCCGTGGCGTCGCTGGCAAAATCCCTCGAACTGAACGTGAAGAACGCTGAGGCGCACCAACTGCTAGGTCGCGACCTGATGGCAATCGGGCGATTTGACGCCGCGCAGACCGAGTTGGAGCAGGCCGTAAAGCTCAAGCCCCAATCAGCGGAGATTCGCTATGATCTCGCCAAGATACATTCCGCCAATGACAACTTCCCTCCCGCCAGGCGCGAGTTGGAAGAGGCGATCCGCCTCGACCCGTCCTATGCGGACGCCCACGACGCCCTCGGCTTTGTCATGGAAGCGATGAGCGATGACGATGCCGCGGTCCGCCTGTACAAGAAGGCGGCGGAAATCAACGAATCGCGCGGCGGCAATTTCGCCTCGCCTTATGTCAATCTCGCGGCCTATTACAATCGCATCGGCGATCCGGATCTGGCCCGGGAATATGCCCAAAAGGCGCTGCAGCAAAACCCGAAATCGGACGGCGGAAATTTCCAACTCGGCAAAGCGCTCGAGCGCCAGGGTAAGTTGCCCGAAGCGGCGGAGGCGCTGAGTCGCGCGATCTCGATCAACTCGAGCACGTCCTCTTACCACTATGTTCTGAGCGGGGTCTACCGCCGCGTTGGGAAGACGCGGGAAGCGCAGGAACAGATGGATATCTTCCGCAAGCTGGAGAAGGAGACCGCCGAGTTTGAGCAGAAGCGGCGTGAAGCGCGCCAGACGACTCGCCCGAAGCAGTAGCGGCGAATCTACTCGACAGGCTCCTGTACTACCATGATTCGGTCGGCCTTGACGCGCGTCAGTGATTGTACCTTTCCGCCCGGCCAACGAATCTCCACCAGTGGCGCCACCGCCTCCGAACCCAGCCCGATCGTCAAACGACGGTCGCTCGCCGACAGATATCCCGAGGCCGTTTGCACTTCGAAAAACTGCGACTTGCCCGATGCCAGCGTCACCTTGACGCGGCACCCGATGCCATCCCGATTCGCCCGTTTACCTTCCAGCCGCAGCGTCAGCCAATGCTTGCGGTTGCCGCTCGTGTTGCGCAGAACGGTCGGCGCTCCGCCGATGTTGGTCATGACGATATCGATGTCGCCGTCGTTATCCAGATCGCCGAACGCAGCCCCGCGTCCGGGCTTGACAGCGCTGAAGGCGGCGCCAGCCTCCAGCGGCTGGACCCGCGTGAAATTGCCCCGGTCGTTGTGCAGCAGCATCGGCGGCTGAAGATATTTCAGGTTGGGCGCGGTTCGCTCGATCGTATCCAGCACATGCCCCTGCGCGATGAAGATATCCTTCCAGCCATCGTTGTCATAGTCGAAGAACTTGGTGCTCCAGCCGGAGTAGGGACGGCTCGCATGACCGATGCCGGAGTGGTTGGTGACATATTGAAAGGCTCCCTTCCCCATGTTCTTGTAGAGGGCATAAGTCTCTTGCGAAAGGTTTGTGACGAAGATATCCGGCAGGCCGTCATTGTCATAATCGGCGAAATCCACGCCCATCCCGGCGTACGGCTTACCGTCTTCGTTGAGTCCCGCGCCCGCCGTCAGCGCCACTTCCTCGAACGTTCCATTGCCCTTGTTGTGATAGAGAAAGCACATCACGGAATCGTTGGCGACGTAGATATCCGTCCAACCGTCGCCGTCATAATCCGCGAATGCCACGCCCAGGCCTTTTCCATTCGGATCGGCAATTCCAGCTGCCTTCGACACGTCCGTGAAAGTGCCGTCGCCGTTGTTCCGGTAGAGGAAATTCGTAATGCCCTTGAAGTTGTCGGGATGGCAATAGGCCCTGCCACCGGGAGCCCGCTCGCCACATTGGATATTGTTTTCGAACGTCCAATCCAGGTACCGGCAAACGAACAGATCGAGCCTGCCGTCGTTGTTGTAATCGAAAAAGCCCGCGCTCGTACTCCAGCCGCCGGCCGCCACGCCGGCTTTCGACGTTACGTCTTCAAACGTGCCGTCGCCGCGATTCCGATAAAGAACATTGGCGCCGTAATTGGTCAGGTAGATATCGGGGAAACCGTCGTTGTCGAAATCCCCGATCGCGACTCCCATGCCATATCCCGTTCCCGCGCCGGAGAGGCCCGCTTTTACGGTGACGTCGGTGAATTTCCAGTTGCCGTCATTGCGGTACAGCCGGTTGAAATACCGTGGTTCGCTCTTGTCCGGCTTCGCACCCGCGGGCATGGGGTCGGCCAACCCGGCGCCGTTCGTGACGAACACGTCCAGGTCGCCGTCGTTATCGAAATCGAAAAGCGCGACACCGCCGCCCATGGTTTCGAGAAGGTATTTGTTGCTGGTCGGCGAGTTCTCGTGCCGGAAGTCGATGCCGGTAGCAGCGACCTCTTCGAACACGCCGGGCTGCACCGCTAGTAGAACGGCCGCGGACGAGGCAGCGAGAATGGTTCGGAGTTTCACCAGGATCCGATTCTGTCATTCTATCCAGAACCGGGACATGACTTGCGTCCCTTGACGGGCCTGTTAGTCTGAGAACTGCATGTGGACTCGCCGAGATTTCGCCGCGCTGCTCGCCCTGCCGGCCATTCCTGCGCGCGGCCAGGGAGTCTCCACCCGCAACGTTTCCCCCACACCGCGTGGCAAACCTTCCGGCATCCCGTTTAACGCGCGCTTCACCGATGTAGCCGCCGAAGCCGGCCTGCGCGCTCCGGTGATTTGCGGTGGAACAGCGACCAAGTCTTATATCCTCGAGACCGTCGGCTGCGGCTGCGCTTTCCTGGATTACGACAACGACGGCTGGCTCGACATCTTCGTGCTTAGCGGCACGACCCTCGCGGGTTCGCCCGACGCAACCAATCGCCTGTACAAAAACAATCGCGATGGCACGTTCACGGACGTCACCGATAAGGCCGGCCTGCGGCGTACCGGTTGGGCCTCCGCCGTAACCGTCGGCGACTACGATAACGACGGCTTCGACGATCTCTTCGTCACCTATTGGGGCAAGAACGTCCTATACCGGAACAACGGCAACGGCACCTTTACCGACGTGACCGAGCGCGCCGGCCTGCTGCATGAAGGAACCCGCTGGGGCTCGGGCTGCACGTTCGTCGACTACAATCGCGACGGCAAGCTCGACCTCTTCGTAGCCAATTACCTGGAGTTCAGCTTTGACTCCGTCCCCAAACCCGGCGACTCGCCCTTCTGCACGTGGAAAGGCGTCCCCGTGATTTGCGGTCCGCGCGGCCTGCCGCCGGGCTCGGGCATACTCTATCGCAACAACGGGGACGGCACCTTTACAGACGTCACTTCCGCGTCCGGCGTGGACAAGGCCAAGGGCAGCTACATGATGACCACCGTGGCTGCGGACTTCAATAACGATGGGTGGCCTGACATCTACGTGGCTTGCGATTCCACACCCAGCATTCTGTTCCGCAATAATCGCGACGGCACTTTTACGGACATCGGCCTGGAATCCGGCGTGGCGCTCAACGAGGACGGCAATGAACAGGCAGGCATGGGCGTGGGCATCGGCGATTTCAACCTGGATGGCAACCTCGACATCCTGAAGACCCATTTCTCCGACGACACCAGCGTGCTCTACCGCAACACCGGGAAGGATGGTTTCGACGACGTGACGGTGATGAGCGGCCTCGGCGTCGAGACGCGGTTCGTCGGCTGGGGCGCGGGAATCGCGGACCTCGATAACGATGGCCATCCCGACCTGTTCCTCGTAACCGGCGGCGTGTATCAGGACCCAACCGGCAAATTGTCGGCCTACCCGATGAAGACTCCGCGCGTGATTTTCCGCAATCTGGGCAACGGCAAATTCGAGGAACTGCTCGACACCGCGGGTCCGGGAATTGCCGCGCCGCACTGCAGTCGCGGTTGTGCGTTCGGCGATTTCGACAACGACGGCGATATCGATATCCTGGTGGTCAATTTGAATGAGCCGCCGACTCTCCTGCGCAACGATGTCACGGGCAGTGGCCACTGGCTGAAAGTGAAACTGATCGGCGTGAAGTCGAATCGAAGCGCCATCGGCGCTCGCGTGACGGCGCGCTACGGTGGCAAGTTGCAGGCGCAGGAAGTCCTCGGCCAATCGAGCTTCTATTCAGTCGGCGATTCGCGGCTGCACTTCGGCCTGGGCGCGGCGCTGACGGCCGATCTGGTGATTCGCTGGCCCAACGGCGACCAAGAATCGGCGAAAGGCGTTACGGCGGATCAACTCGTCACCATCCGCGAAGGCGCCGGAATCGTGAAGCGCGAGAAACTCACTCCCGCTCGCACCCGCTGAGCGGAACCTCCTCATCCGACTCCACAACAGCGTTGACTCTACGCCTGCGCGAACTGCGATAGCCGCGGCGCCTTGTAAACCACATTCAAGTGCGGTGTCTCCACCCTTGCGTGGCCTTTCACCTTGGACGTCAGGCAGCTTTCCAGTATTCCGCCGGCCAGCAGCGTGCGCTCCACCGGGTAGGGCGCTGCGCCGCTCAAGATCATCTGCTCCACCTTGTGCATCAGGCACGCGGAGTACGTCAGGTTTGGTTCTGGAGTCATCAGGAACTGCGTGGATTGCACCTGCGGCACGCCGCTCAATCGCGCTGCGAAATTGCAATCTTTGATCGCCCCGTCAAGCATCAGGACGCTTGCCTTGCAGCCGTCGCGGTATTCAATGAAGTACGCTGCCGGTCTCTTCGCCAGCACTTGTAACTGACCCGACTTCACCAGGTCCTGCGTACGGCCGTCCTTTTCCGTGAGCCCGAGCGGTGTATCGCTGCGCGAGAGCGCGGACGTCAGCAACGCTTTCGAATAGCGGCCCTCATCGCCCGCTTTCCACACGGCATCGCCTTCAAGCAATTGCACGGCTTTCACACCGGTCTCGCCGCCACTGCGCCGCTCCACCATGCATTGCAGGCCCTCCAGCGCGTGAAAGTCCATTGCCTCGCCGGCGCCACCCACCATCAGCGCTTCCTCGATTTTTGCTCCCATGGGCAACTCGATCGCGGGCAGCCGCCACGTCACCGGCAGCGAGGAACCGGCCAGCAATGGAAACCGGAGTCGCTGCGCGGCATCCACCATCGCCTTGGACTTTTCGAAGCTGTAGGAGAGCTGGTTCGCGTTGTAGACGGGCGCCGCGCGGCCGTCCTGCTCGAACACCTTGACGCACTGCTGGAAGAAGTCGGAGCCCGGAAACAGCACCTGCCCCTTTTCGTTGCTCGCATAATCGCCCTGCCCGGCCACCAGCAGCACCGCATCCACGGCCAGTTGCTTGCCGCCGCAGCGCAGAGCCTCTGCGATCGTTGGATACACCTGGAAACCGAATTCCCGCGCCCGTTCGCCGCTCAGGTCTCCCTGCGACTTCTGGTCCACGTACAGTGCCGACACCTTGATGTCCGGCCTGTGCCATGCGCCGCCCCAAGGGTAGCCCACCAGCAAGCGGTCGCCCAGGTGCTGCGCCTGCGAAAGCGGACGATACACCGTGGCCAGAATCGCGATCCGTTTGGGCTCGCCCGCGGGAGCCGCGGCTGCCACCGTAGCGGTCTGAAGAAAGGCGCGTCGCGTCAGCATCGTCATGTTCTCCAGAAGGTGGACTCTTTAGTGGGCTGGTAGCGAATCGCAAGGTGCGGCGTGTCGTATCGGACCTGCCCGCGGAACAGACTCTCCACTCCGGCCGCGGTCAGCCCGGTGGTGAGCAGCGTCCGCTCCAGCGGAAGAGGAGCCTTGCCCGTAAGGTACATCGTCTCGCAGTGATTCACTTGCGGACTGAAGAAATCGGCGAGCGTAGTCCGGCCATCCGGCATCGGCAGGTACATCTGCGTAGACCACGGTTCGCTCCGGCCATTCACTAGCGCTGCGAAGTTGAAGTCCCGCACCAAGCCATTCATCATCAGGACGGTGCACTTCAAACCGTCGGCGTGCTGATATCGATAAGCCACCGGATCCCTCACCAGCCGCCGCATATCTTCCACCGTGGGAAAGACGTTGCTGAAGCCCGCCCGCGCGGGCACCAGCGTGTGACTGCGGCACAGCGCGGCATCCATCAGCGCCTTCGGCCAGACACCTTCGCGCAGCGCCTCCCAGAACTTCTCGCCGCGGTAAGCCTGAATCCATTGGACTCCGGTCTCGCCGCCGCGACGCCGCTCCACCATGCACTGCACCGTCTCCAAGCCATGGAAATCGTAGCTATCCACGCCGCCGTAGCACACGCACATCGCCTCGCCGATTCGAGCGCCCAGCGGCATCTCGACGGAAGGGGTGCGCCAGGTGACCGGCAGGCTGGACCCCGCCATGAACGCAAATCCCATTTCGCGCGATGTGTCGTACATCTTGCGCGCCCAATCCCAATTCCACGAAAGGTGCTTGTCGCTGAATACCGGAACGCTCTTCCCGCTATCGCGGAAGACCTTCACCACCTGTTCGAAAAACTCGTAGCGCGGATACTTTGTCTGACCTTTTTCGTTGCGCGGATAATTGCCATGCTCGCCCACCAGCACCACGCCATCCACAGCCAGTTTGCTGCCGCCGGCAGTCAGTGCCTCGGCACTTGAGGGATAGAGCTTCATGCCGGAATGCCGCGCCGCGCGCTCGCGGCTTAGGTCGTTCGCGCCCACCTGATCG
>JBDTPR010000234.1:0-9335 GCA_039932635.1 Candidatus Solibacter sp. | reverse complement strand
GGAAGGCAAGTTCTCGATCGACCACGCTCGCGGCGTGACATTCAAATGACAGCGGTGGTTTCCATGAAGGTGAAGCGATTTGCCGGAATTCTGTTGTGTCTGGGTCTGGGCAGCGGCGTCAGCCGCGCCGAACAGATCGGTTATCACGAAGTGAAGACCGACGCATCGGGACGCATCGTTCCCTGGTACGGTAACGGCCCATCTCAGGCCTACGATCATGTGGTGCGGATTGTCTTCGACTTCTGGAAGAACATGCGCAAGTGCACTAACGGAGTGCCGTACTACTTGCAGCACCAGGTGTGGCGCCCGAATAGCGACGACCCTCGCGGCCTGGGCGGCGACCAGATTCCCATGGCACTTTCGAGTTGGAATCTAATGCACGGTTATCTCGGCGACTCCGCGGTTAAAGCGGACATGATACTGATGGCGGATTACTGGTTGTCGCACGGCATGTCGAAACCGGATCTGATGTGGGCGAACCTACCCTATCCGTATAACCTCGATGTCCACTCCGGCCAATACGACGGCGATATGCGGGCCGGCAAGGGATTTCTTCAGCCGGACAAGGCTGCGAGTTTCGGCGCGGAACTCGTAATGCTGTACAAGGCGACCGGCGACCGCAAGTATCTGGACGCCGCGCTGAAGATTGCCGACACGCTGGCTGCCAAGGTCCAGCCTGGCGACGGCGAAAACTCCCCGTGGCCGTACCGCGTAAACGCCGCCACAGGGGAGGTGCACAAACAGGAAAAGGGCGGCAAGACGTTCACCGCCTCCTACACCTCCAACTACACCGGCGCGCTTCGCCTCTTCAGCGATCTGACCGCTCTGCGGTAGGGAGATGCCAACCAGTATGCGCGGGCGCAAAGAACCGTAAACTGCCTGGCTGAAAGCGTATCCGTTGAAAACCAACAATTGGGGGCCGTTCTTCGAGGACATTCCCACTGCCGACTACTCCGATACCGAGATCAATGCCGATACGATGGCCGCCTATATCCTCGATCACCCCGACTGGGATAAGGCCTGGCGCGACCACGTCAAGGGCGCCCTGGACTGGAGTTACAGAACTTTTGAGAACAAGGAATACGCCAAATTCGGCGTGCTGGTGATCAACGAGCAGACGGTCTACCGAGTTCCCGGCAACAGCCACACCTCGCGGCACGCTTCGGTGGAGTTGACGTACTGCGAGAAGACGGGCGATTGCGCGGCCAAAGAAGATGCCATCCGACGCCTCAACTGGGCCACTTATACCGTGGATACGGACGGCAAGAACCGCTATATCCGGGATGAAAACTGGCTGACTGACGGCTACGGGGACTATGTCCGGCACTACCTGTGGGCCATGGCGGCCCAACCGGAACTGGCGCCGGAAAACCAAAATCATCTGCTGCGGACTTCCTCCGTCGTCCAATCGATCGGCTATGCCAGTGACCGCATCACCTACAACAAGTTTGACGCTTCCTCAACCGAGGAGTTCAAACTGGGCACCTGGCAGCCCAAGTCGGTGCGTGGCGGAAAGATGGAGTGGAATCCCAAGACCAAGGTTCTACGAATCGTGGCAACCGCGAAAACCGTCACCGTACAGAGGTGAGGTCTACCAGTCCGCCACCGAGCCGTCGCGGTGGAAGTGCTCCATCGTGACCTCTGGCTGGAAAGGATGCCCGGCAGCCTCCCTTTCGTTGACTTCAATCCCGATGCCTGGCGACGTGGGCGGAGAGCCGCTGCCGCCTTCGATGCGCACCGGCGAGACCACCACATCGTCGCGCCACGGAACGTCGGCGCGGACCACTTCCTGAATCAAGTAGTTGGGCGTGGCGAAAGCCACCTGCGCGGTGGCTGCAACGGCCACTGGCCCCTGCGGATTGTGGCACGCCACCGATATCTGGTACGTTTCGGCCTGAGCGGCGATCCGGCGCGCTTCGCTGATTCCACCACAATGCGAAACATCCGGCTGTACGATCGCGCATGCCCGTTTCTCGCAGAGTTCCCGAAACTCCCACCGGGTGCACAGGCGCTCGCCGGTGGCGATGGGAAACGGAAGTGCGCGCGCCACCTCCACTAGGCCATCCACGTGTTCCGGCCAGCACGGCTCCTCATACCAGAACAGGTTGTAATCGGCCAGCATGCGTCCGAACTGGATCGCCGCGGCCGGCGTGGTGCGGGCATGCAGGTCGAGCATGATGTCGCATTCGTCGCCGGCAGCCAACCGCATCGCCTCCACGCAGCGCGCGGCGCGCTTGAGCGTTTGTGGACTCTCAATGAGTTCGGCGACGGGGATTGGCATGGCCTTGACGGCAGTGAACCCGCGCGCCATACTCTGGCGGATACCGTCGGCGAATTGCTCGGGCTGGCCGGTGCGGTACATGCTTTCCAGGCTTCCTCCGGCCAAATGGTCGTAGTACCGCAACGTATCGCGCACCGGTCCGCCAAGCAGTTCGCAGACGCTCTTGCCGGCTTCCTTGCCCTTGATATCCCAAAGGGCCTGATCGATGCCGCTGATCGCGCTCATGTTGGTGATGCCGCCGCGCCAGAAGTACTGGCGGTGCATGATCTGCCAGAGATGTTCGACGCGTAGCGGGTCCTGTCCGATGAGCAGGACGGCGAGGTCTTCCACTGCGCCCACTACTCCCTTGGTCTTCCATTCGAGTGTCGCTTCCCCCCACCCCCACAGGCCGGGCTCGCTGGTTTCGACCTTTACGAAGATCCAGTTGCGCATTCGCGCGTTGACTACTAACGAGGAGACTCTGGTGATTTTCATGGGACATACAATGGTGAATCGCGGCGGCAGCGAAGTCAAAGGAAAGAACACACCCTATGCCGGCCCGCTCCGGCAACCTTCCAGCATGCTGGATGGAGCTTTCGCGGGATGCAGGAGCAAACTCGGACCCCTAGCCGGTCGCGCCCCGTGGAGTGCAGGAGCAATGACTGATGCCGCAGCCCGCTCACCAGAGCGGAGGCGGGGGGAGGTCGTCTGCCGCGATGGCCACGGCGCATTCTCTGAGCCGTTGCACGAGATCCTCGACTCGCGGAGCTTCCATCTGTGCAATGCTACCGGCTACGCTTAGAGCCGCCACGAAACTGACACCCTCATGAAGCACGGGTACTGCGACGCAACGGGCGCCCAATTCCTCTTCTTCGTTGTCGATCGCATACCCCGTCCGGCGGACTCGCGTGACCTCTTTGCGAAGCGCCTGCCCCGAGGTGATCGTGGTTGGGGTGTACCGCATGAAAGCTCTCTTCGAAAAGATGTGTTCGGTGCTTTCGGGGTGCGCAAACGCCAGGATCACCTTACCCACCGACGTGCAGTGAAGGTCCATTCGGCGGCCGATGTAGGTATCGAAATGGATCGAACCGGCCGGTTCGGCCTTCTGAATGAAGACACCCTGATCGTGGTCGAGGACGGCTAGGTGAGCGCACAGCGACAGTTCGTCAACCAGAGCCTGCATGTACGGAAGCGCGATTTCGGCCACCGTAATGGTCTTCGCCATTCGCTGGCCCAGAGCGTAGACCTTCAACCCAAGACAAAAGTCTCTGCCGTTTGACGCCCGCCGGATGTATCCCAGTCGCTCCAGCGACAACATCAGAACGTGCACCGAGCTCTTCGGGATCTCCAGCTTCCGGCTTACTTCCGAGACATTCAAGCCGCGCCGGCTGGAGTCCAGGCATTCCAATATGGCCATGGTGCGCTGTACAGCCGACGCGCTGGGCGTCTCCGGAGCATGTGCGTCGAGGTCCTTCATCATTCATCCGGTATTCTGGATGATTGTATGATCTCAGGTCAAGTCAAGCTTGACTGACATGGTGGATAAAACGTAATCTGAGGCCAGCCATGGAAACCACACAGACAGGTGCGGCTTCGGTTCCGCTTGACTTGCGCGGCGCGTGCCTCCTCGATTTTGTTGGATTGCATCTGTACACTGCGGTACTTTCCGACGCCCTGGACGAGATGGGCGTCCGAAATCAGGCAATGCGCGAGTATCTGCGTCCGATCCATGCCGGCTGCCGCTTTGCCGGTTGGGCGCACACCATCGGGTGCGAAGACGTTTTCGAGAACACCCCCAACCCTTACGACAACGAGATTGCGGCGGTGGATAGTATTCTTCCGGATGAGGTTGTGGTGGTTTCCACCGGGCGATCAGTGCGCAACGCGCCCTGGGGCGAACTGCTCTCTACCGCCGCGGTGGCCCGTGGCGCGCGCGGCGCCGTGGTGGACGGGTTGGTTCGCGATGTGGAGAAGATCAACCTGCTGGGGTTTCCGCTGTTTGCTTCTGGAATGAAGCCGGTGGACTCGCTGGGACGGGGAATCGTGACCAGCAACAACGAGTCTGTGGAGTGCGGCGAAGTGACTGTTCACCCGGGCGACCTCGTGGTCGCGGACATGGATGGCATCGTTGTGGTTCCCGCTGCGCGGGTGGGGGACGCGGTGCGCTTGGCTGCGGAGAAGGCAATGCGAGAAGACGGGTCGCGCGCCGAACTGCGCGGTGGCGCCTACCTGCGGGACGTGTACCGCAAGTACGGCGTACTCTGAAAGCCATGGCCCGCGGTCGCGTGTTGTTAACCTCGCGTAATGATTTCAGTTGACAGTTCAAAACCGCTCAGTGGCCGTACGGCGGTGATCACCGGCTCGGGCAACGGGATCGGGCGGGCTATCGCCATCGCGTTCGCCATGGCCGGCGCCCACGTAGTGGTCGCGGACATTGATGCCGGCGGCGCCGAGGAGACGGCACGGCTGGTCGAGGCGGAAGACGGGCGAGCGCTTGCGATCCAGGTCGATGTGGCCGACCCCGCCTCCGTGGATGCGCTGGTGGCCCAAACGGCGCTGGCGTTCGCCAGTGTCCACGTGCTCGTCAACAACGCCGCCATCCAGGTGAACAAGTGGATTGAAGACACCACGCCCGAAGAGTGGAGCAAGCAGATGGCGGTCAATGTGGGCGGCCTGTTTCTCTGTTCCAAAGCGTTCCTTCCGCACTTGCGCGCAACCCGTGGGTCGATCATCAACATGGCTTCGGTGAACGCCTACTTCGTCGAGCCCCAGTGTGCCGGATACTGTGCCACCAAGGGCGCAATCGTAGCTTTGACCAAGGCGCTCGCAATCGACTTGGGCCGCTCCGGGGTGCGGGTCAACTGCATTTGTCCCGGTTACATCGACGCCGGGTTGGCTGAAGGGTACTTCGAGGCGCAGCCCGATCCGGCTGCCGCTCGTGCCTCCGCGGGAAAACTGCACGCACTAGGCCGCATCGGACAACCCAAGGAGGTAGCGCGGGTGGCTGTTTTCCTGGCCAGCGACGCGGCCTCTTTCATGACCGGGTCGGCAGTGGCGGTGGATGGAGGCTTCGGTTCCGGCCTGCCGGTGAACCAGTAGTGGCAAGCCGCCGCCGGATTAACGACTGGTTTCTGCTGCTCGCTTGTAATCTGATTTGGGCCAGCCAGTTCGTAATGGTGAAACTGGTGCAGGAGCAGATGGGGCCGCTGTTCGCCGTCTTCTTTCCAATGACCATCGCTACGCTTTTACTGATTCCCATCGTGCAGCGCGAACATCCTCAAGACGTTCCGCGCGGCGACGTGTGGCGATTCATTCTGATTGGCGTGGCAGGCCAGGTCGCGGCGCAACTGTTCATTACCTGGGGCACACGCATCTCCCTGGCCTCAAATGCGGCGCTGCTCTCCCTGGCACTACCCGTTTCCACTGCGGTGATGGCGTACTTCCTGCTGGGTGAACGCATGACCAGAATGCGGTGGTTCAGCTTCGCCCTGGCCATTGCCGGTGTGCTGGCATGCTCGGGCGTGGACTGGCAGGCGCTGGACCTCTCGAGTGGACGCTACTTGGCGGGCAACCTGTTGATTCTAGTAAGTGTCAATGGGAGCGCCTTCTACAACGCTTACAGCAAGAAGCTACTGGACCGCTATTCACCGCTCCAGGTGCTGCTCTACAGTTACTATGCGGTCGTGGCTTTTCTGTTGCCCATCACGCTCTACGCCGAACCTGCGAGCTTTCTTAGACTGCCGCAATTCTCCGCCAAGGTTTGGGTGGGACTGGTGATTCTCGCGATCTTCCAGTATTTCCTGTCGATGGTGATCTTCCTGAACGTGCTGACCAGACTCGATGCCACGCAAGCCGCCCTTTCCAACTACCTGATCCCGTTCTTCGGCATCGTGCTGGCCGCGCTGATCCTGGGGGAAAAGTTGACCGGGCCCATGATAGCCGGGGGAGTGCTGGTAATGGCAAGCACCCTTCTGGTGACGACCTACGAAGAGCGGCAGCGCCGCCCAGTCGAATGATCCTTCCCCTCTCCACCCCGCGCGTTTGTGCCCCTCCGGATTTGCGTCCAGAGGGGGGACGCGCCGGGTCTCCTCGGTCCTTTCCGTGTTCGAAACGCGCCATGCGGTGCGAGATTAGAGAATGAACGGAGGGGTCGGACTTTGAACTCGCCTTTTCTCAACACTCCTGCGGTGGTGGTAGCCGCACTGTTGTTTTCCGGAGTTACCGCGATGTCCGGGGCCAACCTGAGCGCCGCAGCTGTCGTCCTGGTGAATTCAACCGCGCCGGATTACGCGAAGTTCGCGGACACTATGGAGCCGCACCTGCGCCCGTTCGGCGTCGCCTACGAATTCCTAGACCCGATGATCAAGACACCAGTCGCCCGGTGAGACCGGGCGGAAAGCGAAGATGACTCAAATGAAACTCGCAGCTGTGGGTGTTGCCGTTCTGCTCGGCGTCTCCTTGTGTGCGCGCGGCGAACGCCTGATCTATCACGAGATCCGGACGGATGAAGGTGGCAAGATCATCCCCTGGTCTGGCCCTCCCTCGCAAGCGTACGACTATGTCGTGCGGCTGGTGTGGAAGTTCTGGAATGGGATGGAAAAGTGCGAGAACGGGGTGCCTTATTACATGCAGCACATGATCTGGTACCCAAACCGTCACTCCAACGGGCTCGGCGGCGATCAGATCCCGATGGCACTCTCCTCGTGGAATCTGCTGTACGGTTATTTAGGAGACGAGGCGGTCAAGCAGAACATGGTCTACATGGCCGATTACTTGCTCGAACACGGTCTCAGCAAGCCGGCGGATGCCTGGTCCAATACGGTCTTCCCATACGACACGGTCCACCACTCGGGTGTTTACGACGGCGACATGGTGGCCGGCAAAGGCGTGCTGCAGCCTGACAAGGCCGCTAGTTTCGCGAGCGAGTTAGTCATCCTCTACAAGATGACTGGCAACCGGCGCTACCTCGATGCGGCCGTAAAGATGGCGGACATGCTGGTGAAGCACGTCAGACCCGGCGATACAGACCACTCGCCGTGGCCTTACCGCGTCGTCGCGGCGACGGGGCAGACCGCGCAGGCGAAGATGACGGTGGAGTATTTCGAAGCGCCCAATCCGGGCGAAGTGGACATGAAGCGGAACCACAACATTGGCGCGTCGTACACAACCAATTGGACCGGCGCGCTGCGGCTCTTCGATGCGCTGGCGGCCCTGAAGGCGGGGGACGCGACGGCATACGCGAAGACGAAGGCGGTTCTCGCTGCGTGGCTGAAGGCATATCCATTCCGCAGCCACAAGTGGGGGCCGTTTTTCGAGGACGTGCCGACCGCGATGTGGTCGGAGACCGAGACCAACGCCGACACGATGGCTTATTACCTCCTCGAGAATCCTCGGTTCGATCCACAAGCGGGCGAGTTCGCGCGTCGCGCTCTGGACTGGAGTGAGGCGATGTTTGCCAACCGCGAGTGGCAGGACGTCGGAGTCCTGCCGATCAACGAGCAGACCACGTATAAGCAGCCGGGCAACAGCCATTCGTCTCGCCACGCATCGCTGGAATTACTTTACGGTGAGAAGACCGGCGACCGCAGCCGGGAAGACGCCGCCATCCGCCGTTTGAATTGGGCCACCTACATGGTCGACGAGAATGGCCGCAACATGTATCCCGCGGTCACCCGTGCCAGTGCAAGCTTGGCCGGCTCTGGGGCCGGGCACTGGCTGACCGACGGCTATGGCGATTATGCGCGCCACTATTTGAGGGCGATGGCGAGCCTGCCGTCGCTGGCGCCGGAGGACCAGAACCACCTCTTGCGAACCACTTCCGTGATCCGCAACATCGCCTACACCGCCGACGGGATCCGCTACGAAAAATTCGACGGCGCGTCAACCGAACGGCTAAAGCTCGGCGAGTGGGCGCCCCGAAGTGTCACCGGCGGCAAGATGCAGTGGGATTCGAAGACGAAGGTGCTGACGGTACAGTCGACCGCCAACACCGTCGTCATCAGCCGGAAGTGATTTACCAGTGTGTCAGTGAGCCGTCCGGACGGAAGTAGAACAGCTTGTTGCCGGGCTGCGTGACTTCTCCGATCTGCGTCAGCTTGGTCATGTCGAGGGTGACTCCGAGGCCGGGCCGGTCGTTCGGCCAGCACTTGCCTTCCTTGAAGTCGAGTCCTTCTTTGATGTGGGCTGGTAATGCGGTGTTCGAGCCGATCTCGACCAGCACAGGACCGGAGAACGGCCCGAGCACATGCACCAGCGCCGCCGTCGCGATGGAGCCGGTAAAGTGCGGGCAGATCCCGACTGCGTGCGTCTGGCAGAGGGCCGCGATCTTGGACATTTCGGTAATACCGCCGACGTTGGGAACAGTCGCGCGGATGTAATCGACGTCCTTGTTTTCGACGAGCGGGTAGAAGTCCCAGCGGTGGCCCCATTCCTCACCGTGGGTGAGCGGGACCGTAGTCATCTTGCGCAGTTTCGGAATCTCAGCGAGCGCCTGCGCGTCCGCGACCGGGTCCTCGACGAAGTAGGGCTCGTACTCCTCAATCGCCTTGCATGCGCGCAGCGCATCGGAGAAGTCGAACCTCTGGTGGAAGTCGATTACCCAATCGCCCTGCTCTCCGACCCCCTCGCGCGCCTCCTTGCATTGTTGCGCCGTAACGCGCACCTGCTGGCGCGCGTTGTAGGTGTCTCCCGCCTGTCCGCGTCCGGCCGCGATTCGATAGGCTCGGAAGCCGGATTCGATAGTCGCCTTGGCGCGATCCCGCGTCGTCATGCGCTGCGGAGCGGCCGCGGCGGCGGTCGCGGGCCGCAGCGGTCCGGTGCCGTAGCACTCGAGGTGGTTCCGCATCATGCCGCCGAGCAGTTGATGTATTGGCGACTGGAAGGCCTTGCCTTTGAGATCCCACAATGCTAGGTCGAGCGCACCTTGCGCGTGGATCTTCTCGCGGCCCGGCGGGTAGAACCACGCCTTGTACATCTGGCCCCAGAGGAATTCGCTCCGGAAGGGATCCTGCCCGATCAGGCTGCCGGCGCACTGTTCGAGCATGTCCTTCGTGCCACCCTCGCCGATTCCGGTCAG
>JBDTPR010000233.1:0-9349 GCA_039932635.1 Candidatus Solibacter sp. | reverse complement strand
CGAATTGCTGATCCGCCTGGAGCCTTACTTCAGTATCAACGGCCAGCATTTGTCCGATGCGGTTCAGAAGATCGCGCACCGGCGCAAACGCTAGCCCTCCATTAGAACGTCACTCTGGCTTGAATCTGGTAGAAGCGATTCAGCGACGAAGTCTGTGCCTGCACTTTGCCGAAGGTCGAGTTCGTCGGAGTGATATCAGGCCCCGCAAACTGCGAGCGATTCTGCAGATTGATCACATCTCCGCGCAGTTGCAGTTTGACGTTTTCCCAAATTTTGAAATTGCGCACCAGGTTGGCATTCCACTGATTCAAGCCGTCCGCCCTCAGCTCGTTGAACACGCGCGGGAACACGCGGACGTGAAACGCGGCGGGCGTATTCGCTGAGTTCTTCTCGTATTGCAGACCGGTGTTGATCCACTGGTCCAACGACTTGTTGACATTGGAGGCGTCCTCGCCGAAGGTGGCGGTATTTCCGTAATAGAACAAGTTACCCCAGCCCAACAGCGGCCCCGGTTGGAATTCGTAAGTGGCCGCTAACTGCCAGCCGCCCAGGATATGGTTGCCGATGCCGTGTTGCAGGAAGGCGCGGCCTTTGCCGAACGGAAACTCGAAAATTCCCGTGGCCGTGAAGCGGTGCGGCCGTGCGTTATTGGTCGGCAGCCAAAATCGGGGAGACTGTTCGAACTCGTTTTCCAGCGTGGTCAGATCCTCCTGCATCATCCGCGTATAGGACGCGCTCACCTGGAATCCCTTGGCGAAGCGGCGATTGAGATTCATTTCCAGGGCGTGTGTCCGCGCCTTGCCCGACGCGTCGGTATTGTTATTCAGCCCGTTCATCTGGGGGAATGCGCGCAGCAGCCGGTTCTTCGCAATGGTGGTGCTGGTGAATTGGCCCAGCGTCGACATCTGCTGATAGAGCACCGGATCGGAGGTCTTGATGGAGTCGAAATTTCCAATGTAGAACGGATTGGTGACGTTGCCATTCAAGGCGGTGGCCAGCGCATTATTGCGGACGTTGCCGGTGGCCCAATTGCCCTCGGGAAGGAAGTCGAGCTTCTGCGAGATCGCCAGGCGATCCGCCCACTGTCCCCAATAGGAAACCTCGGCCACCATGTGGCTGCCCACCTCGCGTTGCACCCCGACGCGCCAGCGCTGCACGCGAGCGTGGCTGCGGTTGAAATCGTTATAGCCGAAGCCCTGCCCCACGCGCGCCATTGAGCCCAGCGCCGATTGCAGCGGAGCGTCGAAGCGGGTTCCGTCCGCGCGCACCGGGAACGGATCGACCAGCGGAGAGATGCCGTTCTGCGGATTTCCCGCCAGCCAGGTCACTCCCGCATCGTTGGTGAGCTGCGTGTTCGTGGTGCGCGAGAAGCCGGTCTGATCGGGCGAAGTATTCAGTACGTTCAACGTATCGTAGTACGTTCCATAACCCCCGCGAACAACCGTTTTGGAATTGAGTTGCCAGGCGGCGGAGACTCGCGGCAGCCACATCAGCTCATTCCGCCAGAACTGGCGCGGGGCTCCATTCTTGCCGGCGTAGACCGAGCCGCCCTTCACGATAAACTGGCTGGCTGGCAGTTCCGCGAGCGGATTGCGCGCGTAGGCCGCCTGCGCGCCCGCGGAGATCGGCAGGATCAGGTTTGGATCGAAATAGGAGATCGCGCGATTATACCGGTCGGTGGGACCGACCTCGTATTCCATGCGGAGGCCCAGGGTGATGGTGAGCTTTCTGGTGACGCGCCACGTGTCCTGCCCGTACCACGCATAGTAGGGGTTCATCAGGGCGTAGGTGTCATTCGTTTCCACCGACATACCGTTGGGCATGCCGAGCTGAAATGCGGCCCAGTCCAGGCCGATGCTGGCTGCCGCCGTATTACCGTCGTCATCCTTGCGCACGAAATTATTGGCGAACGAGAAGTTGCCGGAGGTGAGACCGCCGTTTTGCAGCAGCGTTCGATAGTGCTGGCGGAAATCGATTCCAGCATGCAGGGAGTGCTGGCCGCGGATATGCGTCACGTTGAATTTGGCGCTCTGCTGACGGCCGGTGGGACCGGGATCGACGGTAACTCCCAGTACCATGTCGCCCGACCACGCGGGCATCCCGGGCCACACCACGCGCGGCAGCACGCAACTGCTGCCGCACTTCGCGTCCATGTAGGCGGGCAGTCCCACGCTGCTGGGTTTGTACTTGCGTGTGCCCAGGCGCTGATTTTGCAGGGAGAACTGATTGCCGTCCACTGAGGCGTTTAGAACAGTGGACGAATTCAGCGTGTAAGTCCAATCGAGCGCGGCGCTGCGCGTGTTGCGCTTTTCGTTCCACGCCATCAGGCCGGGTTCGGTGCCGAACGTGTAGTCCTGCGCGTCTTCCAGATAATTGCTGCGCACCCAGCGGAAGAAGATGCGGTGGTTGGTGGTGATCTGGTAATCGATGCGGTTATTGATCGAATCGTTAAACGCGTTGTTGGGCATGCTGGAGGCGTTGAAATTGTTCACCGGCTCTTTGGAAGGGTCGCTGGGATCGTTATTGGGGAGCGGCATCCGCTTGGCGTAAAACTCGTAGAGCGGGTTGCTGAAGCGATTCTGCGGGACGATGTTGCCGGTAAACGGCGTGCGGATCCAGTGACCGGCGCGCGCCGGGTCCACGCGGACAGAGAGCGGATCGTATACGATGTACCGCGTAGGGTTCGGATTAATTTGCAGGAGCTTCGAGTAGTCGCCTGTGCGCATCGCCACCGTCGGGACGGTGTAGTTGATTTCGCTGGAGCGCGCCGATTGCAGGTTGCGCAGACCTGAGTAGCCGAGGAAGAAGAACAGGCGGTTGCGCCCATTGAGCACCTTTGGTATGTAGACGGGACCGCTGATGGTGCCGGCAAACTGATGGGTATGTCCCGGAGGCACCGCCGGCCTCGATTGCAGGTCGTTCGCCAGTGTCGTATTCCCGGCTGCGTTGGCTGCCGCGATCTGCTGATAGCGCGCCTGCTTGGTAAAGAACGCCAGCGCATTCCACCGCGAGTTGAAGTATTGCTCGGTGACCGAGCCATGCAGCGCATTGGCGCCGGACTTGGTGGACATCGAAATATTCAGCCCGGTGGAGTGTCCGAACGACGCATCGAAATTGGAGGTTTCGATTTTGAATTCGTCGATTACATCGGGGCTCGGCATGTAGGACACGCGGCGATCCGTGCCGTCCGTTGACGCGCCGTCGAGCGACCACTCGTTGCCACCGACACCGCCCGGCATGCGATAGTCGGAACCGCCGCCCACCTGGCCCTGCACCAGGAACTGCGTGGTGCCGGGGGACTGCACTCCGGGCGCGAGACGGGTCAGCATCGAGATGTTGTTTCCGATCACAGGCAGGTCCATGACTTCGCGATTGGTCAAGGCCCTGCCGGTGCTGACGGTGCTGGTGTCGAGCAGTGGAGCTTCGGCCGATACGGTCACCGATTCCGCGACGCCGCCGACCTCCATTTGTATATTGATTTGCAGCTTCTCGCTGAGGGTCAAGGTCACCCCAGTGCGTACCGATTTCTTGAAGCCCGGCAGTTCTACCGTGATGCTGTAGCTACCGGGCAACAGCAGCGCGGCCTCGTAATATCCGGTTCGATTCGAGACCAATCGGGTGTTGGTGCCTGAATCGAGATTCGAGATCAGGACTGCGGCGCCCGAAACCATGGCACCTTGAGGATCGGAGATTGTCCCGGAAATACTGCCTCGAGTATCCTGAGCGCAAACCAGGCTTGGAAGGACGAGAGAAAGCAAGGCGGAAGCAAGAAGCCGCATGACCACACCCCTAACGTGGCTGAAATTTCAGCTGACAGCTTGTAGCATGTTATCACCGCGAATTCTGGTGTCAAGGGCAAATTTTGGCGCTCTATGGGCTGGCACGCATCGTGGGCTCCAGCCCAGCCGGGAGGCTCCCAAAATCAATTGACACCGTGCAGCCGTTGAGAATATTATCGAAGCGGCCATCCTGAAATATCAGCCGCCACCCTGGGAGGAAATTATCATGCCAAGAGTGCAAATCGATCGCCGGTCCCTATTGCGGGGCGCCCTCGCGTCAGGCACCCTGTTCGGCCTGGATGCTCTATTCACCGCCGAGCGTACCGAGGCCGCGGCCGTCGGGCCGAACGACAACATCAAAGTCACGAAGGTGGAGGCGTTCGTTCTCAAAAACTCCTGGGTCTTCGTCAAGATCTCCACCGATGCCGGGATTGTCGGCTGGGGCGAGATGCTCAAAGACGATGCCAAAGCGTGCGCCGCGGGAGCGGTGGAAGTGGGGCGCTACCTCGTCGGGCAGGATCCCAATCGCGTGGTGTTTCACTGGCAGGCCATCCATCGCGGCTCGTTTTATCGCGGCGGGCCCATTAAGACTGCGATTATCAGCGGCATCGATCAGGCGCTGTGGGATATCAAGGGCAAGGTCTACGGCGTGCCGGTGTACAAGTTGCTTGGCGGCCCCACGCGCGACCGGATCCGCGTGTACGGCCAGGTCAATCAGGCAAATGGCGTCAACGCGATGAAGGTGGCGCCCAGCGCCGCGCGCGCTGCATTCAAGTACGTGGAGGGTCAGAAATTCGTTGACGAGGTGGCCGAGCGTTTCAAAGCGCTGCGCGAGCGCCACGGCTCCGGAGTGGATATCGGAATCGACTTTCACGGTGCGGTCGAGCCTCCCACCGCGTCGCTGCTCATCAAGGCGTTGGAACCGTATCACCCCTGGTTCTACGAAGAGGTGGTGCAGCCATTGAATGTGGATGTGATGGCCGAACTGGCCAAGAAGACCCACATTCCGCTGGCTACGGGCGAGCGCATTTTCACCAAGTGGGGCTTCCGCGAGGTCTTGGAAAAACGCGCGGCCATGATTCTCCAGCCGGATATCTGCTACGCCGGCGGAATCACCGAACTGCGCCTGATTGCGGGAATGGCGGAGGCGTACTACACGCCGATCGCGCCGCACAATCCGCAGGGACCGTGCTCACTGGCGGCCAGCCTCCAGATTGCCGCGTCCATCCCGAATTTCCTGATTCAGGAGCGCGGCGACGCGGAGCACACCAACCTCCTCGCTAAGCCTCTGCCGCCCATCAAGAACGGTCATCGCGAGTTGCCGACCGATCCCGGCCTGGGGATCACAATCGACGAGAACAAGCTGATGGCCCTGGTCGGCGAACCGCAGGAGTATCGCACCCGGTTTGACCCGGACGATGGCTCGGTGATCGACTGGTAAACGCGCACATCGGCTTGACAGCATCCTGAGGCCAGATCAAACTGGTTGCCTGTCATGTATTTCCAACAATTCTATCTTGGGTGCCTTTCGCACGCTTCTTACGTCATCGGGTCGGGCGGCATCGCCGCGGTCATCGACCCGCAGCGCGACGTCGGAATCTATATCCAGGATGCGATGCAGCAGGGCCTGCGGATCGCGCACGTGATCGAAACGCACCTGCATGCCGACTTCATTTCGGGCCATGCGGAACTGGCGGCACTGACCGGGGCCACCATCTATCTGGGGTCGCAAGCGGGGGCGAAATTTCCGCACGTGGCCGTGCGCGATGGCGACGAGGTCCGCTTCGGCGAGTGCGTCCTGCGCGTCCTGGAAACCCCGGGCCATACGCTGGAGAGCATTTCGATTCTGGTGACGGATGCGGAGCGCTCGCCGGAGCCTTTCGCGGTGCTCACAGGAGACACGCTATTCATCGGCGACGTGGGCCGTCCCGACCTGTCGCCGAATCACACGCCGCAACAACTCGCCGGGCTGCTTTACGACAGCCTGCAAAATAAACTGCTCACTCTGCCGGATGCGGTGGAAGTGTATCCGGCGCACGGCGCGGGATCTTTGTGCGGACGGCAGATGAGCGCGGAGCGTAGTTCGACCATCGGGCAGCAGCGCACCGCGAACTTCGCGCTGCAAGCCAAATCGCGCGAGGAGTTCGTCCACCTGCTGACCAGCGAACTGCCGGAGCGGCCGGGATACTTCGCGCTCGACGCCGAGTTGAACCGCTCGGGTCCGGCGCCGCTGGCGGACCTGAAAGTGCCCGAGGCGGTGCGGACGCAGGACGTAGCGGCGCGGCAGGCGGCCGGGGCACTGGTGCTGGATACGCGGACCATCGGAGAGTTCGGCGGAGCCCACATTCCGGGAGCCATGCACATCGGGCTGACGGGGCAGTTCGCGTCGTGGGCGGGGCGCCTGATCGGGCTGGAGCGGCCGGTGATTCTGGTGTCGGAAGATCACGATGCCATGCTGGAGGCGTTCACGCGATTGGCGCGCGTGGGCATGGAACACGTCGAGGGGTATGTGGAAGACGGCATGCCGGGGTGGTTCCGCGCGGGACTTCCCGTGGAGCAGGTGCCGCAGGTCACCGTGCAAGATCTGTATCGCGAGATCGGGCACGTCCAAGTGGTGGATGTGCGCATGCCTGGCGAGTGGGAGCAGATGCATATTGCGCAAGCCATGTCGAAGCCGCTGCCGAAATTGCTATCGATGCTGGAAGGGTTGGATCGCGAGCAGCCGGTCGCGGTGCATTGCAAGAGCGGCTACCGAAGCTCCATTGCAACGAGCATGCTAAAGCGCGAGGGCTTCGCGCAAGTGATGAACGTGATCGGCGGGATCGATGCGTGGAAGGCCTGCGACCTGCCCCTGGTGTAGAGCCTGTGGGGCAGACTTTAGAGTCCACCCTCCAAACACCATAGCGAGGACGCCTTTCAGCAGTCTGCGCCACGCATCTGCCAAAATAGTAAGTACCGGATGCCCAACACCAAAATTGTAGCCACCCTTGGCCCTGCCACCGACGACCCCGGTGTGCTCCGACAGCTTTTCGCCGCGGGCGTCGATGTCTTCCGGCTCAATGCCTCTCACGGCACAACCGACAGCCACGCCGCGCGCATCGAAGCCGTCCGCAAAGGCGCCCGTGAAGCTCACGTGCATGCCGGAATCCTACTCGATCTGCAGGGCCCGAAGATCCGCCTCGGCCGCTTCGAAAATGGCCGTGCCACGCTCGAAACCGGCGACAACTTCATCCTCACTACCGAAACGATCATGGGTACTGCCGAACGGGCGTCCACAGGCTACGGCAAATTCGCCCAGGACGTCCAACCCGGCGACCGCGTCCTGCTCGCCGATGGCTCCATCGAACTCATCGCGCTGGCTACCGACGGCGTCAGCGTCACCACGCGCGTGGTCAACGGCGGCGTCATCAGCGACCACAAGGGAATCAACCTCCCCGGCGTCCAGGTCAGCATCCCCTCTCTGACTGAGAAGGATCTTGCGGACCTTCACTTCGGCCTCACCAGCGGCGTCGACATGATTGCGCTCAGCTTCGTGCGCACCGCCGACGACGTGCGCCAACTCCGCGACCGGCTGGGCGGCCGGCCTATCACGATTGTGGCCAAGATCGAGAAGCCGGAGGCCTACGAGAATATCGAAGCCATCCTGGATGTGACCGACGGCGTCATGGTGGCGCGCGGCGATCTCGGAGTGGAAATCTCTCTGGAACGCGTGCCCCGCATTCAGAAATCCATCATCCGCCGCGCCCGTCGCAAAGGCCGCTTCGTCATCACCGCGACACAGATGCTGGAATCCATGATCGCCAACCCTACGCCCACGCGCGCCGAGGTCAGCGATGTCGCCAACGCGATCTACGATGGCACCGACGCGGTCATGCTGTCCGCCGAGACTTCGGTTGGCAAATATCCCGTGGAGGCGGTCCGCTTCATGGCACGCATTGCCGCCGAAAGCGAGGACTCCATCCGCCGCAAGGGCTTCCAGGACCCTCCCCACCAGCCCGAGCCCAAGGCCGCCGAAATCCTCGCCGACGCCGCGCACCACGCTGCCCGAGATTCCGGCGCCAAGGCAATCGTAGTTTTCACTTCGGGCGGCTCCAGCGCCCGTCTCGTCTCGCGCTACCGGCCGCCCGTGGGCGTCTTCGCCATCACGCCGCACGACACCACGGCACGCCAGCTTTCGGTCAGCTACGGCGTCATCCCGCTGCTCGCGCCCGACGTCTCCAGCACGGACGAGATGCTCAATCTGATGGACAAGGTTCTGGTGGAAGGCGGCTATCTGCAAAAAGGCGAACTGGTCATCTTCGTAGCCGGCCAGCCAGTCGGCCGCCCGGGCACCACCAACCTGATGAAACTCCACCGCATCGGTATTGGGTAACGGGGAGACCCGGAGCTTTGCGGCGCAAGGCCCACGGAACAAATCCGGCGCAATCCGCGTCCTCCCCTGTAATGAACAGCCGCGCGCACCGTCTCCATCTAGGAGTACGCTGTCTCTAAGACCCCTATGCCTGCAAAGAAACTCCTCCAACGCCCCGCCGTAATGCTCGCCCTCGCCTTATGCTCGGTCGGCGGACTCGTCACGCTGATGGGACGCCTTGCCACGGGACCCCAGGTCGCCCAAAAGAAATCCCAAATCTCCACCGGCGATGCGTCGGAGGCCTACCCGGCAATATCGCCCGACGGCAAGCGCGTCGCGTATTCCGCGCGGGAAAGCTCCAAGGTCAGCGCCTTCCACATTTTTGTCCGCGACCTCCCAGAGGGGAAGCCGCTCCAACTCACCAAGTCCGAAGCCAGCGATGTGGCCCCCGTTTGGGCTCCCGACGGCGGAACGCTCGCCTTCCTGCGCGTGGATGAAGGCGCCACCCAGGCCATTGTGATCCCCGCCGATGGCGGCGCCGAACGCAAAATCGCCGACCTCGGCCCAGCCTCCGACGCCGCTCAACCTCTGCCTGGCATTTCCTGGAATCCCGACGCCAAGTCTCTCGTCGTGGTGCAAAGCGCCCCCAAGCAACTGCCGGGCCTCGCCATTCTGATGCTCGATTCCGGCAAACTTCAGCGCATCACCAATCCCACGGAGGGCGAGGGCGATTCGTCCCCCGCCGTGTCGCCCAGCGGCAGCGCGATCGCCTTCGTCCGCCACACCCAGAATAGCGGCGCCGATGTCTACCTCTGCGACGCCAACGGACAGAATCCGCGGCGTCTCACCTTCGACGATCGCGGCATCCGCGGCCTCGCCTGGACCCGTGATGGACAGGACATCCTATACTCCGGCAATCGAATCGGCAACTGGCGGCTGTGGCGCGTTGCCGCGTACGGCGGCAGCCCGCGCGATCTCGCCATCTCCGGGCGCCAGGCATACTATCCCTCGATCGCCAAGAACCGGCTTGCGTACACCGACAGTCCCACCGTCTCCGCCATCTGGCGCGCCACTCTTTCCACCGAAGAGAAGGTGGAAGAACGCCCGGTCATCCGCTCCACGGGCCGCGAACTCAACCCCGTCTGGTCTCCCGACGGTGCCCGCATCGCCAATGTCAGCGACCAGACCGGCTCCGACGAAATCTTCGTGTGCGATGCCT
>JBDTPR010000232.1:0-9421 GCA_039932635.1 Candidatus Solibacter sp. | reverse complement strand
CACAGGAGATATCCATGAGCATCGTAGCCGGAGTCGATTTCGGAACGCTAAGCGTTCGCGTCTCTATCTTCGACAGTAAAAAGGGCCGCCTTGGCGCTGGCGTGGCCGAGTATCCTCTACTTCGCAAGAAGGAAGATCCCGACCACGCCACGCAGAGCCACGCCGACCACATGGCCGCGCTGGCCGCTGCCACGCGCGCTGCCATCGAAGCCGCCGGTGTGGATGGCCAGGCCATCGAGGCGATCGCGCTCGACACCACCGGCTCCAGCGTCATCCCGGTGGACGCCCAACTCAACCCCATCGACGACTACTACCTCTGGTGCGATCACCGCGCCTTCCGGGAAGCCGCCGAAATCACCGCTGCCGCCAACGCCGCGCACCTCCCCGCTATTGAATGGTGCGGCGGCATCTACTCCTCCGAATGGGGCTTCGCCAAACTGCTCCACTGGCTCCGTCACAATCCCGCGAAGCGTGCCCAATTCGCCACCGCGCTGGAGCACTGCGATATGCTCACCGCGGTCCTCTGCGGCATTACAGATCCAGCCCAAGTCTCGCGCAGCATCTGCGCCATGGGCCACAAGTGGATGTGGAATGCGCAACTCGGCGGTCTGCCGCCCGAAGACTTCCTCGCCGCACTCGATCCGACGCTCGCCGGCGTACGCGCCCAACTCGGCGGACGCTACGCCACTAGCAATACCATCGCCGGTCATCTCGCGCCCGAATGGGCGGAGCGCCTCGGACTCCGCGCCGGCATCCCCATCCCCACCGGAGCCTTCGACGCCCACTGGGACGCGATCGGCGCCGGCGTGCGCATCGGCGACGTGGTCAACGTGGTCGGCACCTCCACCTGCATCATGGCCATCAGCGATCAGGCCAGCCTGATCCCCGGCGTCTGCGGCGTCGTCGAGGGCTCGATCCACCCGGGCTTCACCGGCATCGAGGCCGGACTCTCGGCCACCGGCGACATCTTCGAAGCCATTGCGCGCCGCGCCGGCACCACCGTCGCCGAACTCTCCAAGGGACTCGAGAATTACCGTGCCGGAGAGACCGGACTGCTCCGCCTCACCTGGGATAATGGCGACCGCACGGTGCTGGTGAACCCTGAACTCGGCGGCATCACGCTTGGCTGGCGCCTCACCACTACGGCGCAGGACGAGCTCTTCGCCGCCATCGAAGGCACCGCTTTCCACACCCGCGTCATCCTCGAACGCATGGAAGACCACGGGGTGCCGGTGCGCCGGATCATTAACGGCGGCGGCATTCCGCAGAAGAACGCCGTCCTCAATCAGGTCTATGCGAACGTGATGGGAAAGCCCATTCTGGTACCCAACGGGGATGTGACCAGCCTCGGCTCCGCGATCTTTGCCTTCATGGCGGCGGGCGCCTTTCCCACCATCGAGGCCGCACAGGATCAGCTCTGCCCCGGCTTCCGTACCATCGAACCCGATCCCGCGCAGTCCGCCAGATCGGGCGAACTCTACGCGCTCTACCGCAAGCTCTACTTCGCCTTCGGCCAGCGCAACTCCCCGGCCATCGCCCTGGGAGATGTGCTCCCGGCCCTGCGCGCAAAGTAGAACCGAGCCGCGACCGTGAGGGAGCGGTGGTTTTTCAACCCTGTCCCCTTGGAGAAATTCCTATGCTTCTCGAATCTCTACGCGCCGAAGTCTTAGAAGCCAATCTCGACCTGGTCCGCCGCGGACTGGTCGTCTTCACCTTCGGCAATGCCAGCGCGGTCTCCCGCGAGCACGGCCTCTGCGTCATCAAACCCAGCGGCGTCCCCTACGAGAAGATGACCGCCGCCGACATGGTGATTACAGATCTCGACGGCAAGCCCGTGGAGGGCCAGTTGCGCCCTTCGTCCGACCTGGCCACCCACGTCGCCCTCTACAAAGCCTTCCCCGAAATCGGCGGAGTGGTGCACACACATTCGCGCCACGCCACCGCCTGGGCGCAGGCCAATCGCGAGATTCCCTGCTTCGGCACCACCCACGCTGATTACTTTCACGGCGAAATTCCCGTTACCGCCCAACTCTCGCGCGAAGAGATCGAGATCGATTACGAGGCCAACACAGGCCTCGCCATCATCGCCCGCATGAAAGGCATCAACCCGCTGGGCTGCCCGGCCTGCCTGGTCAGCGGACACGCTCCCTTCTGCTGGGGGCCCACCGTCACCGACGCCGCGCACACGGCGGCTATCGTGGAAGAGATTGCCGCCATGGCCTGGCAGACGGTCACCATCAACCCGTCCGCCCGCCCCATTTCCGAAGCTCTCCGCGATAAGCACCACTTCCGCAAGCACGGACCCACAGCCTACTACGGACAAAAATAGACCGCCTGATCTAGTACGCCTAAGACCGCTTGCTAGCGCGCGAGGCTCCGACCAGACGCCTGTACGTCCGCTGGCGGACTTTTCCAATTTCATTCGCTTGTGCTACAGGAGCGAAAGAAATGAAGCCCGCCACTCTGCTGATACTCGCGGCACTCGCAACCCACGCCGCCGCGGTTCCCCTCTGCCTGTCTAAGCGCACGATGACCGATAACTTCGCGATCCTGCGGGCGCAAGTGATCGTCGCCAAATTGTTCATCGACGCCGGGGTGCGCGTCGAGTGGCTCTCGGTGAAGCAATGCGAGAGTGCGCCAACCGGCGCGATCTTCCTCTTGCTAGAGGCGGACGGGCCCAAGAATTTCAAACCAGGCGCCCTGGGTTACGCGCTACCCTACGGCTCTGCTACCGCCGTGCACATCTTTTACGGCCGCATCCATAACGACCACCCCGCCGATTTCGTGCTCGTGCTCGGCCATGCCATGGCCCACGAAATCGGTCACGTGCTGCAGGGCATCGCGCGCCACTCCGACAGCGGCATCATGAAACCGTTGTGGACCTCTCGGGAGTATGGGGAAATGCGCGTCGGTCAACTGCGTTTCGCCGCCGAAGACGTTCACCTCATTCAACTCGGCATGAGGGATCTGTTTGCCGGCAGCCTGGCCGCCCGCTTCTGATTGGTGCCCTAACCTCCACGCACCTCGCGCGTCTGTATCTTCCGTTGAGACGCTGCGCGCTATTTACGATGTGGCTGGTGTGCCTGCCTGCGTGGGCACAGGACGGGGCGGCACGCATCAAGTCCGAGATTGAACGCCTGCGCCAATCCTTTCCGCAGAAGTTCGAGCCCGCCGAAGTAAAGCCGGCCATCGAGGACCTGCTCAAAGCGGCCTCCTCCGCGTTGAATGGCGGCAACCTGTATCTCAGCATCGAGAAACTCGGCCAGGCAGCCGACTATCTGCAAGGCGCGCGTGCCGCGCAGGGAAAAAACGAGGCGTTCGAAAGCGAGTGGGCCAACGCCAGCCGCGCGCTCGAAGCTTCCGGCCGTACACTGCGCGCGGTGAATTGGAACGGCGCTCCGGCGGCGCTACGAGCACTCTCGGAGACCGCGCAGGTCAAAGCCGTACCTTTACTCGACGGCGCGCGCGGCTTCGCCACCGCGACAGGACCGAGGGACGGGATCTTCTATCTCGGGCAGGCGCTGGGCGAAATCGAGTTTGCCCGCTTCTGCTCTACGCTACGGCTGCCGAACGGCAAACGCGCCTTCCCGCTGCGCTCTTTCCTGCCGGAATTGGAGGCCCTGCAGACCAAGACCAATGCGGCTTTCCAACCGCCGCAATCGATCGACCTTCACTCGCGTTTCATCGCGCTGAATTCGGCGATCAAACTGGCGAAGGAAGCCGACGCCGGCAAGGACTACGCAGGCGCCCTGTATCAGTATCTGGAGGGCGTGCGGCACTACGCCATGCTCGATGCGCCCCAGGTGGCAGAGTCCCAACAAGACGCCGTGAAGGCCTCGCTCGCGGCCGCGCGCAAGAAGCTGGAAGCCTCGCGCGAGGATGAGTCGATCGCGCTGCTTTTTGTACAGCGCGCCGAATCGCAGATCGCGCACTACGACGGCTCCGCCTCCATCCCCGATGAGTGGCGCGTCGCGCAGGTCATTGCCGAGCGCGTGCTGTCGGCGCATGCGGCGGCGCGCAAGTCCGCGGGGCGCACTTCCGGCAAGGCGCCGCGTACCGTGGAACTCACGCTGGTGCGCTGGCCCTACACCTGAAACATCTCCGACCCGGCAAGTTTGCTGGTCCAGGAAGTCGCGGCCAAATACGCGGGCAAAGTCACCTTCGTGAGCCAGAACTTCGGCGCTTCGAAGCTGGCAGATAAATACGGCGTCAAAGGTTACCCCGCGGTATTCGTGGACGACGTGCTGGTGGCCGCGCCGCGCGAGTTCGGCTTCTTCGGCGAAGTCGAAGGCTCCGGCCGCTACGCTCCGTGGCGCAATGCCGACAATCAGGCGCGCTTCAAGAGCGATCTTACGCGTATGATCGACCTGATCCTCGCCGGGAAAAAGGACATAGTCAGCCGCGAGCACGCGGTCACCAGCGGGGAGACGCGCGAACTCGCCGCGCTGCCTAAGTTCACACTCCGCGATCTCGCCGGCAAACCGATCGCGGCGGACGATCTCACGGGCCGCGTCGTACTCGTCGAGTTCTGGGCGACGTGGTGTCCGCCATGCCGCTCCACGCTGGAGTGGCTGGGCGAAGTGAAGAAGCAGTATGGCGATCGCATCGCGATCCTCGCGCTCGCCGTGGAATCCCCCGAGGCAGGCATACGCACGACCGCGCAAAGCCTCAGTCCCGAGATCCGCTGGGCGATTGCCGATGCCGCGACCGCGCAGGCCTTCGGCGACATCACCGCGGTGCCGACGCTGTTCTTCTTCGACCGCGCGGGCAAGACGGCGCGAGTGCTCTACGGCGCGCCACCCGATCTGCACGACGAAGTCGGCAAGCTGCTCACCACGCTGACCGCCCGCTAGCACCACACCTCGTCCAATTCTTGTCCTATAGCCCCCTCTACCCCAATATCCCCTTCACCACATCGCCCGAAATTCCCGTCAGCCGCACATCCAGCCCCTGGAACTTCACCGCCAGCCTCTTGTGATCCACGCCCAGTAGATACAGCATCGTCGCGTGGAAATCGTGCACGCTCACCGGATTCTCTTCCGCCGCATAACCCAACTCATCCGTGGTCCCGTAAGTCAGCCCCGCCTTCACTCCGCCGCCCGCCACCATAAACGAGAAGCCCTTAATATGGTGATCCCTTCCGTCCCCGCCCTGCGACATCGGAGTCCGCCCGAACTCCCCGCCGAAAATCACCAGCGTATCGTCCAGCATCCCGCGCTGCTTCAAATCCGTAATCAGCGCGGCCGTCGCCTTATCGACCTCCTCCGCCTTATACGCCACGCCCGATTTCACCGCGCCATGATGATCCCAGTCCCGGTGATACAACTGGATGAACCGCACCCCGCGCTCCGCCAGTCGTCGCGCCAGCAGGCAGTTCGACGCGAAGCTGCCATCGCCCGGGCGCGCACCGTACGCGTCCAGCACACTCTGCGGCTCCTTGCTCATATCCACCAGATCCGGCACGCTGCTCTGCATCTTGAACGCCATCTCGTACTGCGCCACCCGAGTCAGAATCTCGGGATCGTGCAGCGCGCCATACTGCACTTTATTCAATACATTAATCGTATCGATCGAGTCCTTCTGCATCGCCGCATTCATGCCCTGCGGGTTCTTAATATGCAACACCGCGTCGCCAATCGAATTCAGTTTCACGCCCTGAAACCTGCTCGGCAGGAGCCCCGCCGACCATTGCCGCGCCGCGATCGGCTGCATCTGCCCCCCGCGCCCCGCCGATAGCAACACCACGAACCCAGGCAGATCCTGCGTCTCCGCGCCCAGCCCGTACAGCGCCCAACTCCCCATGCTCGGCCGACCCGCCAGAATCGACCCCGTATTCATAATCGTGTGCGCCGGATCGTGATTGATCTGCTCCGTCCACATCGACCGGATCACGCACACATCATCGGCCACCCCGCCGATATGCGGGAAGAGATCGCAAATCTCCATCCCGCTCTTGCCGAACTTGCGGAACCCGTGCTGCGGCCCGAAACAGATCAGCGGCTTGCCCTGCAATTGCGCAATCTGCTGCCCCTTCGTGAAACTCTCGGGCATTCCCTTGCCGTGCAATTCCGCCAGCTTCGGCTTGTAATCGAACGTCTCCAAATGCGAAGGCCCGCCCGCCTGGTACAGGAAAATCACGCGCTTCGCCTTCGGCGGAAAGTGCGGCGGATTCACCACGCCATGCGAGCCCTGCGGCTCCGCCATCAGTGAATTCAACCCCAGCAGTCCGAGCCCCGAGAGCCCGTAGCGCAGGAACGTGCGTCGCTGAATATCCAGGTAATCCATCGCTAGTTCCTCGTGATCGTCTCGTGCATATTCAGAATCGCGCGCGCTACCGTGGTCATCGCGGCCAACTCCTCCGCCTTCAAATTCTCCGCTACCGGCGCCTCGCCTTCGTGTGCCAGCGCCCGTGCGTCCGCCGGAGTCCGCTGGAACTGCGCCAGATTGCGCCGGTACATCGCGCTCAACGCCGCCCGCTCCTCCGCCACCGGAACCCTGCCCGCCGCTCGTTCGAACGCCCAATCCACGCGCGCATTCCAATCCTTCCCGTGCATCAGGATGTTCTGCGCGAACACCCGCGCCGCCTCTACATAAATCGGATCGTTCAACAGCACCAGCGCCTGCAGCGGCGTATTCGAGTTCACCCGGTTGATCGTGCACTCCTCGCGCGTCGGCGCGTCGAACGTCAACAAACTCGGATGCAGAAACGCGCGCTGCCAAAACGTGTAGACGCCGCGCCGGTACAAATCATCGCCGCGGCTGGCCGCATACTCGCGCCTCGGAAAATTTAGCGTTGCCAGATATCCATCGGGCTCCACCGGCTTCACGCTCGGCCCGCCGAACTTCTCCACCAGCAGCCCCGACACCGCCAGCGCCACGTCGCGCACCGTCTCCGCCTCCACGCGGAAACGGCTCTGCCGCGCCAGCAGCCGATTGTCCGGATCGCGCTCATCCAGCGCCGCCGAGCTCATCGAACTCTGCCGGTAAGTCCGGCTGGTCACAATCGTGCGGATCAAATGCTTCACGTCCCAAGCGTGTGTGCCCTGCGCCGCGTACGAGGGCTGCACGAACTCCGCCGCCAGCCAGTCCAGCAACTCGGGATGCGTCGGCCACTCGCCCTGCGATCCCAAATCGTCCAGCACTTTCGAGAGCCCGATGCCGAAGAACTGCCGCCACATCCGGTTCACCGTCACCCGCGCCGTCAGCGGATTCTCCGGCCCCACCAGCCAGTTCGCGAGATCGAGCCGCGTAGCCCGACGCCCGCCCGTCTCCAGCTTGCCCAAAAATCCCGGGATCGCCGGCGTCACGACCTCGCCCGACTCGTCCATCCAATTCCCGCGCCCCAGGATCCGCGTGTCCTCCGGCTTCACCGCCTCGCTCACCATCACGTGCGGAATCGCGCTCTCCAAAATCGCCGCCGCCTGCTCACGCCGAGCCACCTCCGCGAGTTCCGCCTGCGTCTCCGCCACCGCCCATTGGAACTGCGCCGCCACCGCCGCCTTCTGCGCCTCCGTGCGCTTGTCTTCAGACACCTTCAACGCGCGCACCACCGCATCGGGAATCTCCTTCCCCGCCGCCGTCGTCGGCCACGAGTATTCGCTCGCCGAGAACGCCACCCGGAAGCGTCCCAATGTCGCGCGCCGTACCTCGGAGTCCTGCCGAATGCGCACCGTCAGCACAGTGTCCGCCGTGGTCTGTAGCGCCTGCGCGAAACGCAGCGCCAGGAACGCCTTGCTGGTATCGTTGTACGCGTTGATCGCCCAGCCCGTCTTCACATCGCCATCGATCGCCCCGGCCGGCGCATACTCGGTCGCCTGATTCGTCAGGTTCGACGTGCCCGTGACAAAGCCCACGCGCCGCCCACCCATTTCCACCTCGATCTCGCTGATCACCATCCGGTCGGCGCCGCGCGCCACGCCCAGCCCCGGCAGGCTCTCGTCCTGCACCACCTCCAGTCCGAATTGCTTCCACGTCCCGGCCCCGGGCCGCACCGTTACCGTATACACTTCGTTGTCGGGATTCGGACCGCTCGCGATCACCAGGCCATTACCCGGCAAACGCTCGCCCTCCTTCGCCTCCTCCGGGACCTGCTCGTTGTGGATCGTCAGCACCGCGCCTCGCGCCGCCTTCGCCGTCAACGGACGCTGTGTGCGCCACGCCAGTTCGCCCGCTGCCGACGCCGCCAGAATCTCTTTCTCCCACTCTGCGCGCCGAGCCTCCACCGCTTTCGTCTTCTCCGTTAACCGCACCTTCGCCGCGTCCGCCTCGCGCCGCAACTCGCTCAACCGCTGCTGCTGCTCGGGAGTCGGCAGCGCCAACTGAGCGCCCCACGCCGATTTCCCGCGATCCGGCACCAGCCCCGTTTCCTTGATGTCCGCGAAGAACGCCTTCATCGAATAAAAGTCGCGCGCCGTGAACGGGTCGAATTTATGATCGTGGCATTCCGCACAGCCCAGCGTGCCGCCCATCCACACCGCCGCCACCGTGCGCACGCGATCCGCCGCGTACTTCGCCAGATACTCCTTGGGCTGCAAGCCGCCCTCCGCCGACGTCCGGTTCAAACGGTTGTACGCCGACGCCACGCGCTGCTCCGTCGTCGCCCCAGGCAGCAAATCGCCCGCCAGTTGCTCGCGCGTGAATTCATCGAACGGCTTGTTATCCCTGAATGCGCGCAGCACGTAATCGCGATACGGCCACGCCGGAAACGCGTTGTCGCCGTGGAACCCGCAGGTGTCCGCATAGCGCACCACATCCAGCCAGTGCATCGTCTGCTGCTCCGCATAGCGCGGCGCCGCCATCAGCCGGTCCACCGCCTTCTCGTACGCGTCCGCCGATGTATCTTTCACGAACGCCGCGATCTCCTCCGGCGTCGGCGGGATCCCCGTCAAGTCCAACCACACGCGCCGCGCCAGCGTCCGCTTATCGGCCTCGGGCGAAGGCTTCAAGCCCTCGCGTGTCAACCGCTCCTGCACGAACACATCGATCGGATTCCCCGCGCCCGGCACACTCGGACGCTGCACCGCCTGGTGCGCCCAATGGCCCTCGTACACCGCGCCTTCCGACACCCATTTGCGGATCGTTTCCTTCTGCGCGCCGCTCAATTCCTTATGCGCGAATGCCGGCGGCATCACCCGCCCATCGGTAGCGAACACGCGCGCCACAATCGCGCTCTTCGCCGCATCGCCCGGCACAATCGGGGCCACGCCCGCGCGATTCGCCTTCAACGCTTCGTCGCGGATATCCAGCCGCATTCCGGCCATACGCGAGCTCCGGTCCGGCCCGTGACAGCGAAAACACGTGTCCGCCATGATCGGCCGTATGTCGCGATTGAAGCGCACCTGCGCGTTCCCCACGATCGTAAATAGGGCCGCGGCCAGTATTCCCCTCTTCCAATGCATCGTGGCTTCAATATACACCCGCG
>JBDTPR010000231.1:0-9424 GCA_039932635.1 Candidatus Solibacter sp. | reverse complement strand
TCGCCCGCTCGCGCCGCCTCGACCGCCGCGTTCAACGCCAGGATATTGGTCTGGAACGCAATCTCGTCAATCACGCGGATGATTTTGGAGATCTTCTCGCTCGACGTATTGATCTCTTTCATGGACTGCACCATTTCCTCCAGGTTGTGATTCGCCTCGCCCACCCGCTGCGCAGTCTCGGCCATCAGGCCAGACACGCTGCGCGTGTTCTCGGCGTTGCGGCGCGTGATCGCCGTGATCTCGGTTGTGGATGCCGACGTCTCTTCCAACGTGGCCGCCTGTTCCGAAGTCCCTTGGGCCAGCGACTGGCTGGACGAGGCCACCTGTCCGGCCGCCCCCGCCACCTGCCGCGAGCCTTCGAGTAACTCGATTGCCAGTTGCCGCAATTCCCCGGTCGCGCTGCGCACCACTGCCAGCGCCACGACGGCCACTACCGCGCCCACCCCTAGCAGTAGGAACATGATCCACCGGCTCATGCCGGCCAGATCTTCCGCCGACTGCCTTTGTTCGTCGACCAATTTCTTGTTGATTTCGATCATCTTCTCCGCGTCTGCCGCCATGGCTATATAGTGCGGTTTGGCCCGGTCCTGCAGTGTCTGGGACGCCGCTTCCGCGTTCCCAGCCTCAGCCAATTGCATCAACTCGGCATAAACCTGCTGCCACTGATTGAATTCCGCTTCCATTCGCGAGGCCAACTGCCGGCCCTCATCGGTGACCACAAGTCCGGTGAGTTCCGACATCGATTTGCGCAGGGTCTCAGCCGCACGCTGAAAATCCACTTTCGACGCGGCCACCTGCGCGGAATTCTTGGCGTAAGTGAAAATGATCGTGTTTCTCGTCGCAACAGCCATGTCGCTCTTGGCGGTGTTCAAATCTCCGGCAAGTTCGATCTTCCGCTGCGTCTTCCCGGTCGCCAGCGTCAGCGCGTCCGATAAGGTGCTTTGGGTGTGAAAGCCGAACCATGCGGTCAGCGCCAGCACTGCCGACAACGCGGCAAACGTGCAGTAAATCTTCGTTCCCAAGGTAAGGCCGTCACGTTTCATCACGATCTCCCGTGCCACGCTAGCGCAGCATCGAATTCAGGTTGTGCAGGTCCTGGGTGGATAAGACACGCTCGATATCCAGCAGGATCTTCACTTTGCCCTTCACTTTTGCCATCCCCAGCAGATACCCGCCGGAGTATTCCTCGCCGAAATCCGGAGTGTCTTCGATTTCCGACCCTGCCAGGTTGAGCACCTCGGAGACTCCGTCGACGACGATTCCCATCAAAACCGCACCGCCCTCGCCCTGGACCTGGGTGACAATGATGCAGGTACGCTGCGTGTACTCCGCCGCCGCCAGCCCGAACTTCAGGCGCAGGTCAATTACCGGCACGACCTTGCCCCGCAGGTTGATGACTCCCTTGATGTGCGCGGGCGTCTGCGGCACCGCGGTGATTTCCTGCAGACCCATAATCTCGCGCACTTTCAGTACCCGGATTCCGAACTCTTCGTTGGACAGTTGGAAGGTCAGATACTTGCCGGCGCGTGCATCGCACTGCGCCGGGGCTTCGTTCACAGTCATTGTCGTTGACATTGTTTGCTCCAGGTTGACTTAGGTCACGTCCATCGCACAGGATGGATGAGTTCCGTGATGCATCAGGTGAGGTTTTTCGTTTGGCGCCAGGCACATTTTGATCAGCAGCGGCTCGGCGTCCCACAGGAAGCGCACGTGAATCCAATCGGCGGTTCCCGCGCTCCTGGTCTTGAAATTGCGGCCGAAAACCACAGTTGGAATGCTGAGTCCCAGGGGCCCCAACTCGGTCTCCAGATCGGTCTTGACGCTGCCGATGATCATGTTGGTGAGTTCGGCAACGGCGTCGAGGACGTCTTCGTCCACCGACGTTGCTTCCATCATCAGCATGGAGGAACAGATGCGGCAGGCGACCGCCGGCGAACAGGTAAGGCTGCCGGTGCCCACCCAACTCCCGGCGATCCCAATAAACGAAACCACGCCGTCGTTGGGTTCCGACTGGAACGCTTCGAGGGTGACCTCCGCGCTCGCCAGTTCGCTGCCCAGCATAGTCGAGAAGACCTCGCCCGCGGAACGGATGAGCGATTTGGTGATAGTGTCATGAAGTTTCATATTGTCGGCGCTGGTTCTAGAATGCCCACCAGCTTCTCCTTGATTTGGTCGGCCGTAAAGGGCTTCCGGACATAGCCGGCGGCGCCAAGCCGGACCGCTTCGGCGACTTTGGTTTCGCCGCCTTCGGTAGTGATCATTACCACCGGAATTTTTCGCCATTGTGGCGATGCCTTAAGCGAGGCCAGTAGTTGCAGACCGTCCATCTTCGGCATGTTAATGTCGCTGAGGACCAAGTCAATGCGATGCTGCTCCATCAACGCCAGAGCCTCCTGGCCGTCGCCAGCCTCATGGATGGTCTGAATGGCCATGCCAGTTTGGCGGAGCACTCGCGTCAGGATCTTCCGGATCGCCGCGGAATCATCTACAACCAATACGTCGGATTCCATTTGCCTCCTTACAAACCATTCATCGGTTGGGAGACCGGATTTCATTAGATCGGGACGAAAAAAAAGCGTAGATACACTCAACTCGACCAATTCCATCGGGGCAGCTAAAGTCCTGGGCGGTTTCCGCCGATAAAGGCACAGGAGCGCGAACTCATTGAGCCGCCAACTTTCGCAAACGGAAATCGACGCAGCATTTCAAAACCGTCAGGGCCGCAAGAGCGTAGCGCCCGCGGTCAAATTCGATTTTCGCCGCCCGGACCGTATTCCCAAGTCGCAGGTTCGTGCTATCCACCTGCTCCACGACACCTTCGTCCGCAACCTGGTATCCAGCCTTTCCGCCTACCTGCGCTCCTACCTCACGGTCAACCTGGTGAGCGTGGAACAGTTGTCGTACGCCGAGTTCCTCGACGGGCTCCCCTCGCCCACCTGCATTGTCTCCCTGGGTCTCAGTCCCTACGACGGCAATGGAGTGCTGGAGCTCAACCCCAGCCTGGTGTTCCCTATTCTGGAAATGCTGCTCGGCGGCACAGGGAAGAGTTCCGCCACCATACAGCGCGACATCACGGAAATCGAGCAGCGCCTTCTCGATGGCCTGTTCCGTATCATCCTGCAGGATCTCCGCGAGGCATGGAAGGCGGTCACCAACGTCGATTTCACTATCGAGAGCATGGAAACCGAGCCCCAACAGTTGCACTTGCTAGCCCCCAATGAAGCCGTGGTCTCGATCGGCATTGAGGTCCGCATCGGCGAGGCGGTGGGCATGATGAATATTGCCATGCCGTCCATCGTGATCAAGATGATGCGGCAAAAGTTCGACCAGCAGTGGTCGGTACGCAAGACTCACGCGAGCGAGGGAGAACAGCGCCGCGTGTTGCGTGTGCTGCGCCAGGCTTCGTTGCGCCTCGAAGCCCGCCTGGAGGGTCCTACGCTCTCGGTGCGCGAACTGTTGGAACTGCGCGAAGGCAATCTGCTGACCTTCGATTATCCGGTCGAACGTCCCATCGAGCTGACCGTCAACGGCTCTCACAAATTCACCGGCCAGGTGGTATCCACCGGGAAGAAACGTGCCTGCCTGGTGGAACTTGTGCGACCGACCCAGACGCAGCGCAGGCTGGCCGAGGAAAATCAGGTTCCCGGCACGTCGGCGTAATCGCCCTTAGTATAGAAAGAGGATGATCCGGACCAACCTTTTCTTCAAAGTCGAAATCGAGCACGATCGCGACGAGCAGCCTGAGCGGCTCGGCCGTGAGATCTGCCGCCAGATCCTGAAGTTCTACGGCGTACGCGAGGCGGAATTAACCAATTTCACGAAGACCGAGGAATAGGGCCGCCGCCGAGCATCGCGTCATAAGTCCGGTGGAAGAAAATGTCGGTCATGCCGGCGATGTAGTCGCAGACCACGCGGTGCGCCGGTTCCAACAGGGCCTGCTGCGCATAAGGCTGCGGCAACCGCTCCGGCCGTTCCAGAAAAAAGCGGAACAGTTCGCCGATCCTATCCGTCGATTGCTGCCGGTCGCCGCCGAGGGCATCCGAGGCATATACCCGTGCGTGCAGGAAGCGCTTCAGTTCGCGGCTGGTTTGGGCCGCCTCTGTAGTGAATTGTGCCAGCCGGCCCGGGTGCAAACGCACATCCTCGAAGCTGTTCGCTCCGCTGGCTTCGGCCGCATTCAACGTACCCTGAATCAGTCCGGTGACCAGCAGGTCCACCAGTTGCCGCAGCGCCTCGTGAAAGCGCTCCCGCTCCGTGGCGCCCGGGAACTGGGTCTCCACCGCCTCATGAATCTCGCGATATTGGGGCACCGCGGCCGCGACATCTTCGGCCGTAATCAGCCCCGCCGACCAGGCGTCATCTAAATCTGCGGTATTGTACGCCACCTCATCGGCAGGGTCGATCAACTGAGCTTCCAGGGGCGGCCTCAGTCCCGGCAGGTAGCTCTCTACAAGGTCGCTGTCACCCACCTCGTAGTCGCGCGAGTGCTTGACAATTCCCTCGCGCACTTCGAAGCTCAAATTCAGACCTGGGAACCGCGCATAGCGCTGCTCGAAGCTCTCCACGATCCGCAGGGCATGGAGATTATGCTCGAACCGCTCGCCCAGGCGCGCCATCTCGGCATTCAACGCCTCCTCGCCCGCATGCGCGAACGGAGGATGCCCAATGTCGTGTGCCAGAGCCAGCGCCTCGGTCAGGTCCTCGTCAAGTTGCAGGACATTGGCCAAGGTGCGCGAAATCTGCGCAACTTCAATCGTATGAGTGAGTCGATTGCGGAAATGGTCCGACAGCCCGGGCGTAAAGACCTGAGTCTTCGCCTCCAGCCGGCGGAAAGCGCGGGAATGGATTAGGCGGTCGCGGTCGCGCTGAAACGCGCTGCGGTACGGGTGCTCCGGCTCCGGATATCGCCGTCCCCGGCTTCCTTCCACCGGAAATCGTAGCCGCGCCAGCATTTCTGCGCAGCGTTACTGCTGCGGGATTTCGGCCAACAGGCTGAGCGCCACCTGACCGACATTTCCCGTCCGCGTGCGAAGCGGGTCGAGCAGTTTGCGTGCTTCGGCCGGCTTTTTCGGCGCCAGATAGCGAGCCAGCGAAATCGTCGCCTGGTCCGCCGAGACGAATACCGTTGGGTTCGCCATCAGGTCACGCAGGGCCTTTTCACCCTGGTCCGCGCGTCCGTCGGCAAAGTAAATCTGGGCCAGCGAAAGTTTGGCCAGCGACGCGTACTTGTCATCGCCTTTCTGCGCCACTTCCTGGAAGAGCTTCTCAGCCTCGGCCAGCTTACCCTGGTCGGCCTTGATCGAACCCAGATAATACTGGGCGATCTCGCCTTCCGCGCTACCCGAGTACTTGCTCTGCAAGTCCGTGAAAACGCGAACCGATTCCTGGTCCTTAGCGTCCTGCGTGAGGTACGCCAGGCCGCCAACCGCAGACTGCCCTATCGGAGCCTCCTGGACCTTAATCGCGTTGGCCAGCGCTTCCTGCCGGGTGGCATGCTGGCTGCGCGAGTACAGGCTGTAGCCAACGATCAGCACGATCACGCCAACGGCAATTGCGCCGTACTTCGCGGCTTCGCTCTTGTGGTGCTCGAAGAACGATATGCCATGTTCGACTTCCAGGGCGAACTTGTCGGATTTTAATTCTTTGCGCGTAATTCTGGACACGAAAACCTCAGGATGTTATTGGAAGTTCTATCTTACCACGCCAGCCCTGCTCTGTAATGATCCGCCCATCACCGCCGGTTACATGATGCGCTGCCCCGTTTCCCGGGTGTCATATCCGCACAACGTCTCCAGTTCCCGGCGCAGCGCCGCCTGCGATAGGGTTTCCAGCAGCCGCTGTACCGGCGCGAATTCCAGGTGGCGGAGCGGCACCACCAGGTCGTAGCGCTCCCGCGTCAGGGCTATGAAATCCAAGCCGAAGGCGCGCGCGGCCGAAGCCGTAGCCACGCAGCAATCCGCCAGGCCCGCGTACACCCGCCACGCGGCCGCCAGATGCCCGGCCGCCGGCGCGGTAGAATACCCCGCGATCGATTTCCCGTTCACGCCCGCCGCCTTCAATCGTGAATCCAGCAACTGGCGGCTCCCCGACCCCTTCTCCCGGTTCGCCAGCCGCACCCCTCGCCTCGCCAGATGCTCCACGGCGCGGAGTCGCTTGGGATTGCGCCTTCCCACCACCAGGCCCTGCTCCCAAATCGCGAACGCGAAGACCGCGTTACCCTCACCCGCTTTGGACGCGGGGTCATCGCCGGCACCGCCCTCGAGATGGGTGCCCGCCACGTGCACCAGATCGCGATGCAGCAGATCGAGTGCCGCCGAGCTGTTCACCGGCGCCGCCACCAGTCCGATTTGTGCGCGCTGCAAATGCCGTGACAGCACGCTGGTCGCCGGGTCGCAGCCTGCAATCAGCAGACGATTCGACATATCGCCTGCCAGCAATTGTACCCGCGACCGCGCCGGGTCCACCAGCAAACCATCGGCCGGCGCCAGGTGCCACGGCACCGGCAGCGAGGGCACCGCCACCAGCTTTTCGCCGACCCGGCACAATTCCAGAGGAGCGCCTGGGAAGGCATCTCCGCTGCCGACAATTTCGGCGTGCACCACCGGGGGAGCCTGCGCCTCGGGGGCGTCCAATTGGAACAACTCCTCCACAGTGCATTCCAGAGTCCGCGCCAACTTCAATGCCACAACCGTATTCGGAATGTAGTCGCCGGCCTCCATGGCATAGATGGTCTGCCGGCTGACGCCCGCCGCCCGCGCCAGTTCCGCGGCTGCCACACCGCGGCGCTTCCGCAACTCAGCCAACCGGCTCTCTACCGCCACTTCGCCTGCCTTCGCGCCATCGCCTCATCCCCGCCGCGTCGAACCGCAATCAAATTTTGCGACGCCAACCGTGATATTGTCTTGTAAGCGTGACATCGTCGTTTATACGTTACCACCTTCTGTCTCTCGTCCTCGTCGCCACGGTTCACGGCGCCGAGTTCTTCGGCATCGTGCGCGATCCTGCCGGACTCCCCGTCGCCGCCGCCAGCATCGAACTGCGCGAATCCGCCACCGATGCCGCCCACTCCTCGCTCACCTCGCCGGACGGCGCTTATCACTTCGCCGCCCTCCCGCCCGGGCCCTATACGTTGACCGTACGCAAGGCGGGATTCCTTACTCTAAACCGCAGCGGCTTCGAACTGCGCATTGGCGACCGCATCGCCGCGGACCTCAACCTCGTACTCGGCGACCGCGCGGAGTCGGTCGAGGTGACCGCCGCCGCACCCATTTTGCAAACCAACGGAGGCACGCTCGCCTACACCATCGACGGCGCTACGACGCGGACCCTGCCGCTCGACGGGCGCAACTTCATCCCGCTGATCGCGCTCGCGCCCGGCGTCATGCTGCCCCCCGGCCAATTCCTGCCGCGCATCAACGGCAGTCGCCCGCGCACCAGCGAGTACCTCTACGACGGCATCAGCGTCCTGCAGCCCGAACCCGGACAGGTCGCCTACTACCCGGTGCTCGATTCGATCGCCGAATTTCGTGTCGATACCAACGCGTACTCCGCCGAATACGGCCGCTCCAACGGCGGCGTTATACAGGTGGCCTCACGCTCCGGCACCAACGACTGGCACGGCACCCTGTTCGAGTATCTGCGCAACGAAGCCCTCAACGCGCGCAACCTTTTCGCCGGTCCCGGATCCGCGCCGCGCTTTCGCCGCAATCTCTTCGGCGGGGTCGTTGGGGGTCCGCTGCGCCGCAATCGCACCTTCCTCTTCGCCGATTACCAGGGAGCGCGCCTGCAAACGGGTGTCACGCGTTTCAGCACCGTGCCCACCGCGGCCCAGCGCCAGGGCATCTTCAGTACCACTATCACCGACCCCGCTACGGGCCCCGCGCGCGCCCCGTTCCCCGACCGCACCATCCCCGCCGAACGCTTCGACGCCGTGGCACGCAGTCTGCTCAACCGCTATCCTCTGCCCAACGCCGCTACCGCAGCCAATTACGCGCGCACCGGAGTCGATACCGATACGGGGGATCAGTTCGACACGCGGCTCGACCAACGCTGGAACGCGCATCGCCTCTTCGCGCGCTACTCTTACTTCCGCGATGACGCCACTCCCATGACGCCCCTTCCCGATGGCAGCGGCAACCTCACGACTGCCGTCAACGGGCACACGCTCACGCGCGCGGACGCTGTGGTGGCCGAGCACACCTGGACACTCTCGCCCGTTGCCGTCAACCAACTGCGCGCCGGTTGGACGCGGCGTGCGTTCCGTGTCAACGCGCTCGATTCGCCCAGTGGTCCGTTCCCCGTATACGAGGTGGCGGGGTTTCAGCAACTCGGGCCGCCGCCCTCTTCGAACGGCACGGCCACTACGGCTGTCACGGAGATCGTTGACGATCTTGCCCTCACTCGCGGCAGGCACAGCATCAAATTAGGCATCGACCTACGCTTCCAACGCCTCGATGCTCTTCAGCCGCCGAATCCGTCCGGCGATTATCAGTTCACAGCCGCGCTCACCGGGCATGCCTTCGCGTCCTTTTTACTCGGGGCCGTACAGAATTTTTCGCAGGATGTGCAGCCGCGGACTTTGCGCCCTCGCGCCACCATCGGCGAGGCCTTCGTGCAGGACGACTGGCGCGTCAATCCCCGCCTCACGCTCAATTTGGGTGTGCGCTACACGCTGAACTTTCCCTCCACCGACGCCGATGGCCAGATCGCCGTATGGAACCTCGGCACGCGAAAGCTGGACTTCCCCAACAACGCGCGCGACCTGGAGCCGCACAACTTCGGGCCGCGCGCCGGACTCGCCTGGCGCGTCTCCGATTCCCTCGCCCTGCGCGCCGGCTACGGACTCGTGTGGATCGAACAGGCGGGTATCACCACGCCCTTCACCGCGCCTATGTTTCCCTTCATTCAGACCCTGACGCAGAGTTCGCTGGACAACATCACCCCCGCCTTCCAACTGGCGCAGGGCGCCACGGTTCGCGCCACGCCGCCCGGTCCCGACTCGGGACTCGGGCAGGGCGTGTTCTCCGCGCAACGCGAGCAGGGTTCCGGCTATGCGCAGCAATGGAACGTCACGCTGCAGAAATCGCTGGGCGCCAATTGGGCGATCTCGCTGGGCTACGCGGGCAGTAAACTCACACGTCTCGGCGTGCCCGATACCAGCCTCAACCAACTCCCTGTTCCGCTGCTCGCGTTAGGTTCGCAACTCACGCGGCAGGTCAACAACCCCTACTACGGCATCATCCCGCCGACATCTTCCCTTGGTGGTCCCACCATTGCGCAACAGCAGTTGCTGCGCCGCTACCCGGAAGTCTCCACCGTCGCCCTCTATCGCAACAACGTGGGCAACTCGACGTACCATTCTTTGCAGACCCACGTGCAGCGCCGCCTGGCGCGCGGCCTCACCTGGAGTGCTGCTTACACATTT
>JBDTPR010000230.1:0-9445 GCA_039932635.1 Candidatus Solibacter sp. | reverse complement strand
ATCCACGTATACCGGTAGTTGGGATTCTGGCGGAGCAGGCCGCCGAGCGATGTCATGATGATCTGTGTGGGGCAGACTTCAGTCTGCGCACCGACTTCAGTCGGTGCACCACTACTTAAAAATCCCCTTAGGAATCATCCCGTGGACGCCCTTGGTCCCATCCACTGCCTGCGTCACATTAAAATCCACCGCCGTGCTCGAAAGCATATACGCATCTTCGCGACTCAAATGCTTCTCACTCACCAGAAAATCAATCGTCTCGCGGACCGCCATTTTCAACGCCTCCGTAAGATCCGGATTCAGCCCCATCGCAATGAAATGCGTCGGCGTCTCGCCGCGCGGAGCCTTCAAATGCAAGTCCTTCCGCACAATAAACTCGAAGGTCCCGGTGAGCGAAGTCTCAAGCGCGGTGATGTCCACCTCGCCATTGCCCTGCCCCGCGTGACCGTCGCCCGCTTCAAACAGAGTGCCCGCCACATGCACCGGAATGAAGAGCTTGGTCCCCGCCACCAGATCCTTATTATCCAGATTGCCCGCGTGCGTGCCCGGAGGCGCGCTCGAGACCCGTCCCGCGGCTTCTGGCGGAGCCACTCCCATGCTGCCGAAAAACGGGCGCAAGGGAATCTCAATCCTGTCGGAAAATTTCGCGACATTGCGCTGCATATCGAACGGAATGATCTTCGACGCACCCTTCGGAAAGTCCTCCGCCGTCAAAACTCCGCTCCGTGGACTGAAGCTGTTGTACGCGTACGGAATCCCGTACTTGATGCTCACGATTCGCACTTCCAGCGTGTCCCCTGGCTCGGCGCCCTCGATGAAAATGGGCCCGGTCAGGATATGGCCCCCCGGACCCTTGTCCTTGACCTCCGCATAGATCGCCTTGAGTTCGGGCTCGATATCGGCGTCCTTCACTCCGGCGGCGGCCAGCCGTTCGGGACTGTTGGTCAGCATCGTCTGCATTTCCACGCGGTCGCCGGACTTGATGCGCAGCACCGGCTTGGCCGCGGACCAGTAGTAGCCCCACGCCACCGTGGCGGGTGTCGCCTTTAGTTGATAATCTGCGGCATGGGCGGTGAGGACCAATGCAGGCAGCAAGAGAAATCGCATAATCCAGCGATTCTACCGCATGGGCGTTTGGCGAGCCGTGGTGTACCATAGGGAGTTACTGCATGAAGGCCTTACTGGAAGCGTTGCGGCCAGGCGACAGGGATTGGGATATCGCCAAGGCAATCGATCCCGCCCGGCTACCAGCGCACATCGCGATCATCATGGACGGCAACGGCCGCTGGGCGGGGCGCCGCTTTCTCCCTCGCGTCGCCGGCCACAAGGCTGGCATCACACCGGTCCGTACCGCGGTAGAGACCTGCGCGCGCCTCGGCGTCAAAGCGCTCACCCTGTACGCCTTCTCGGTGGAAAACTGGAAGCGCCCGCGCGCCGAAGTCGAAACCCTTTGGCGATTGCTGCGCTACTACCTCAAGCAGGAACTCCCCGAACTGCAGAAGAACGACATCCGCCTACAAGCCATCGGTCGCGTGGAAGCGCTGCCCGAACAAGTCCGACGCGAACTCGATTCGGCCGTGGATGCCACCGCAGCCAACCGCGGCCTCCTCGTCAATCTGGCGATCAATTACGGCGGACGCGCCGAGATCGTTGACGCCGTCAATTCCATCCTGGAAATGGCGCGCCTCGACGGACGCATCGACAGCCTGAAGATCGACGAAGAATTGATTGCGACCAATTTGTATACCGCATCGTGCCCCGACCCGGATCTCCTGATCCGCACTTCGGGCGAGATGCGCATCAGCAATTTCCTGCTGTGGCAGATCGCTTACGCCGAACTGTACGTAACCGAAACCCTTTGGCCGGACTTCACGCGCACAGACCTGTTGCTGGCCGTTCTGGAATATCAAAAGCGCGACCGCCGCTATGGCGGGCTGAGCGGCGCGCCCGGGGATGGCGTCGGCAAACCCGGTGAGGAAACACTGATCGAAGCCCTACGCTCGTCATGAAGCGTGTTCTGACGGCGCTTGCGCTAATCCCCATCGTCGCCTGGGTTGTGCTTTGGGCGAATCCCTGGATCTTTCTGGTAATGCTGGCGGCGGTAGCATGCCTCTGCTACCGCGAGTACAACGACATTGCGGCCGGCTTCGGCTTCGGCGCTCCGGGCATCGTCGGCTACGGCGCCGGCCTCCTGATTCTGGTGTGGTGGGACGTGCCGTGGCTCGCACTTGTGGGCATCGCAATGGTCGCGCTCATGATGGTCATGCGCGACGAAGATCTGGCGCATTCCCTGCCCCGCGCCGCCATGTTGATCACCGGCGTCGTCTACGTCTTCGGGTGCTGGAAGTGCGCGCGCCCCCTGCGCGAGGCCAATCCACACTGGCTGATGTACGGCCTCATGCTCAACTGGGTGGGCGATATCGGCGCGTACTATGTTGGCCGTCCGTTCGGCAAACATAAGCTCGCGCCGCGCGTCAGTCCGAAGAAATCCTGGGAGGGCTCGATCGCTTCAGTCCTGGTTTCAGGCGCCATCGGGACGCTCTACCTGCAACGCTTCCTCCCCGCTGTACCCCTCTGGCACGCGCTGGCGTTGACCATGGTGGCGAATGCCGCCGGACAGTTCGGCGACTTGACGGAATCGGCAATGAAGCGCGGCGCCAACGTGAAGGACAGCGGCGTCATCCTGCCGGGTCACGGCGGTTTCCTCGATCGCGTGGACTCCACACTCTTCGCGCTGCCCGTCATCTACGCGTACCTCATGCTGGCTTAGCAACGCGACCCGGCGATTTCTTGTCCCGGTACATATTGGCATCGGCGCGCGCAAACACAGCGGCAACGGTATCGTTGGCCTGCCACGCGGCGGTCCCGATAGCGGCATCCACGGCGAGCTTCACAGGCGGACGATCGCCGCGCACCGTGTACTCCCCGAAAACCCATTTGCGCGCACGATCCACATGGCGGATCGCCTCTTCCTGCGCGCATTCCAGGACCACCACGAATTCGTCGCCTCCCCAGCGACCCACATCGTCGGTAGCGCGGAAGGCGGCGCGCAACTCTGCCGCGAACTGTCGCAACACATCGTCTCCAGCAGCGTGGCCGTGCGTATCGTTGATCTGCTTAAACGCATTCAAATCCAGTAGCACGACAGAGAACGCCCGGCCCTGCCGGACACGCGCTTCCAGCAGGCTCTCGATCCCCCGCCGGTTCTGCAGCCCGGTCAGGCTATCGATACAAGCCAGCCGCTCCGCTTCCTCGAGTTTGGCCTGGTAGTGACGGAGCTCGCCGCGCATTTTTGCCACCATGGCATCGCCGTCCTGGGTCATGCGCGTGACGCTGTCCTGCAATTGGTTGGCGCGCGAAACCAGCGAATCGCGAATCGTGGCCAAATCGTCCATCGTGGCCAAAGAGTGCAGGCTGGAGGTGAACTCGGTCAGTTCCGTGGTGTTGCGTTGATCCCGGTCGCCCACCAGTTCGGCGGTGTGCGCCATGATGATCAGAATCTCCTTGAACTCCTCGGTCTTGCGCTGGTAATAACCGGCGAACTGCTCGCCCCAATGGTGCAGGTCGATCCCGACGCGCTCCTGCGTCTGCTGCAGTTGCTCGAGCGTGGCGTGGTCGGGCAACTGGCGCATCAGGTTGCCGAGCCCGGTCTGCAGGTGCGCGCCCAGCGCGGGGCAGGCCTTCGCGCACGCCTTTCCCATCGCGTCCAGGGCCGCCCGATACGCGCGTAAGGCACCCGCGATGAGTTCTTCCTGGTTCGACTCGATCAGCCGCTTGAGTGAGATCACATTTTCCATATCGGCAGATCGGAAGATTTCTGCGGACCGCTCGCGAGTTGCGCGGTAAGGGCCGGCACACATATAGTTTTGAGGTGACCCTCACTCGCCGAGCCATGCTCGCCGCCGCCACCACCGCGGCCGCCTCCCAGACTCTTTCCCAGGCGCAGCGCCGCTATCCCAACTGGAAGCCGCGGCTCGGCATTCTGGCACAGTACACCGAGTCCAACCTCGAATTCGCCAAGGCGGAGGGCTTCACCAGCATGCAGTTGCGCCTGGACCCCGCCAAAGTGGATGACGCCGCACTGGCCGCCATCAAAGACAAGATCCAGCGTTCCGGCATTTACGTTTCCTCCCTGGCCGTCGACGGCAACCACATCGACCCGGACCCCGCCGCGCGCGAAAAGCAGAACAAGTTCACCATCGCCTGCATAGAGATGTGCGGCAAGCTCGGAATCCCCAACATCGGCGGCCAGAGCGGCACCCTGCGCGGACGTCCCCTCCAGGAGCAGGTGGACGAGATCGTCAAAGTCTATACCGAAAAATATTTCCCCCTGTGCGAAAAGCACAAAGTCAGAATTTTGTGGGAGCCCTACGCCGGCGGACCGAACATCGGAACGGGCCCGGTTGGTTGGGAAGCGCTCTTCAAGGGTTTCAAGGACAGCCCTCACGTCGGGCTGCAATTCGACCCTTCGCACCTCGTCTGGCAGATGATGGATCCGGTGGCCGCGGCGCGCGAATTCGTGGACAAGATCTACGACGTTCACCTGAAGGACTGCGAGATCCTCTACCACGTACTGCGCCGAACCGGCATCAATCCGGTGAATAACGCGAAGTGGTGGCGCTGGCGGATTCCCGGCCAGGGCGCGGTGGATTGGAAGGGCTTCTTCGCGGTCCTATCCGAGGCCGGCTACACAGGCGCCATGAATATCGAGAACGAAGACGAGTTCTATTACCCGGCGTACGACCAGAATAATTTCACCCCGCAATTCAAGCGAGGCTTCAAGGCTGCGCATGAGTTTTTGAAGACCATGGTGCCCCCGCTGGCATAAGCGAAGGCACGCGGTCTTTGTGGGGCAGAATTTATTCTGCGTACCGACTTCGGTCGGTACATCCGAACAATGCTCCCACAAACCAAGCCCTCAGCCTCTCTGACTCAATGTTCGCGACTGGGGCTCGTCCAGGCTCAAATTGACTTCGGTGGCGATTTCACCCTGCTTGAAAAGCGCCGCGTTAAAATCCAGTTCATCCACCGAGTCTCGAAGGCTGGCGAGGACTTCCGCCTCCACCACCCCAGCCAGCGCATCGGTCACCGGTTGGATCGCGTCGATGGCATCCCCGTCACCGGCGTCAAGCAGCGAATTCACCCGCGCTACCAGCGGCGGCGCGGTTCCGGCATCGAATGAGCTGGCCGTTGCCTGCGGAGCACCAAAAGTCGCCAGGACAGTTTGAAATAGCTGTTGGTGGGTTCCCGCAACTTGAGGTGAGTGCGCACCCGGGCCAAAAGCACGGGGGGCGAGAACGGCTTGTGGATGTAATCCACCGCACCCACCGCGAAACCCTTGGTTTCGTCCTTTGAATCGCTCAGGGCGGTCAGAAAGATAACCGGAATTTCCCTCGTGAGAAGGAGCCCGGTAGCCAACGCGTCCAAGCGATCCCGTCAGCTTGATGCTTCGAGCTGCCCGGCTGGATTCTTTTTTCGTGTCAAACTGTGGCAGCCTGCCGGCGATGCCTCGCCACCCTCCTAGCCGACGCACTCCAGGATGTAATACTTTTTCCCATCTTCGCGCGCGATCTGCCCCACAATCGACCACTCGTGCCCGTCGGCAATGTAGATCTTGCGGTAGGAATCGTACTCCACGCCGATTTCCAGTCGCAGGCGCTGTTGCTCCACTTCCCGAGTGTCGCCCGGTTCCCAGGAGTTCTTGGCGATATTAAAAGGATTCATCGACCGCCCTTACCGGCGCGACATGTCGCGCACCGCGATGTCCTTGAACCTCATATTCCCCTGCCCGCCGGAATGCAGTTGCAGCGCGATCCCGCCATCGAACGACTTGGGCTTGGGATCGGTGAAGTCCAGCACCACCACGCCATTCAGAATGCAGATCATGTGATTACCTTCCACCTTGAGCAGCATATCGTTCCAGTCGGTGGGGCGCATCACGTATTCGTACTCCGGCGAGGGCCACGCGATCCACTGGCGATCGTCTCCATAGAGCCCGCCGGTGTGGTGGTTCTCGGTGCGGTCGATTTCGAACTGCATGCCCGAAGACACGTCCACCGTACCCGGCTTGAAGCGCGTGTGGAAGTAGACGCCGCTGTTGCCATCGGCCTCGCACTTGAAGCGCAGGGAAAGCCAGAAATCCTTGTAGTCCTTCTCGGTCATGAGGTAGCCGTACTTTTCGCTCACGCCCTTGCCGTGGATGACGCCGTCTTCCACGGTCCAACTCTCGTTGCCCACCTTCGTCCAGCCGGCGAGGTCCTTGCCGTTGAAGAGGCGGACCCACTGTTCGTTGGGCAGCAGTTCCTTCCCCTTGGGAGTCTGCGCCAGGAAAATCACCGGCAAGGCAAGTAATATCGCAAGTCGTCGCATGTTCACAGGTTCTATCATAATAGCGATGCTTAAGCGAGTGCATGCCCGGCCTTTCTTCCGGCCCGAGTCCGAAGAGCAACGCTTCCTGCCCGAATGTCCGCGCATAATCGGCGGAGCACTGCTGTGGATTTCGATCCAGTATGCGGCCGACCGTCCGCAGGGCGGGATCAATGTGCTCGATCTCGGCACGCTCGAAAATGTTCATCATCCGCTCCCGGGACGGCCCGGCTTCTTCATCCAGACTCACGACCCCGGCGTGCTGCTGGTCGGCCTGGAGCGCCGCCTCGTGCTGTACTGCCTGCGGCGCGCGGAAGTCATCGAGACGCTCGCGCATCTGCCCGAGGATCCGCGCGTGATTATCAATGACGGGATCGCGATCCCCGGGGGCGCGATCTTCGGCACCAAGCACCTGAAATTCAGTGAGCCCATCGCCGCGATCTATCTCTACGACGACGCCACGCGCTCCGTGCGTGAGTTGCGCGGCGGGCAGGTCTGCTCCAACGGCAAATACCTGCACGACGGCCTGCTGGTGGATATCGATTCGCAGCCCAAGACGATTACCGAATACCGTTTCGATGGCGAATTGCATCCGCAGCGCCTGATCGTGGAGCCGGAGTCGCTACCCGGCTTGCCCGATGGGTTGCGTGTGATGCCGGGCGGAGAAAGCATGATCGTGGCGTACTTCAATCCCGCGCACGTGGCGGACGGGCTGGCGCAGGAGATCCGCCTGAGCGATGGCACAGTGCTTACGGAGTGGGTCGTGCCCGGTTCGCCGCGCGTGACGTGTCCGGAGCTGGGTACGCTCGATGGCGAGGCGTGCGTCTTTTTCACTACCGCGGTGGAAGGCATGCCGGACGCCACGCGAGCGATCGCGCCGGAGGCAGGGACCATCTTCGTGGCTTCGCTTCGGGGGTAAGAAGAATTTGGACCGCCGATAAACGCCGATGAACGCGGATAGGAGAAGACCTTTGTTTTATCCGCGTTTATCTGCGTTCATCGGCGGCCAATTCTCTGGTTTGAGCGTCCGCGTCACTGCGTAATCTTGAGCCCCGTGAAGTAGCCTTCCGTGCCGGGTCCCACCCACAGTGCGACCGCGCCCTCCGCATCGCCGTGCTTCAGATCGTTGACGATCAAACAGGGTTGCGCGGCCCCGTGGACGAACAGTCGCGCCTTCGTCCCGTCTATCGTGATCCGGACCTTAGTCCACGCCCCGGGCTCCAGGTCCACATACGATTCGTACTTCTCCGGCGATTCCTTGCGCAGGCGGTCGAAATCGAAATCGGGTTGGGCGGCGTACTGTGTCGAATGGTTGCGGCGTACCTGGTCGTCGACCCTGCCGTTGGTCGGCCGTAGGTAGATGTACTCGTAGCGATCGCCTTGCACCCGGAAGGCGATCCCGATGAAGCCGCGCGCACCGGCGCCGGCACTTGCGGCAGGTTTCCCGGCCAGTTCGACCTCGATGCTTCCGTTCCGAAACCGGCTACTCTTCACGATCGCGAAGGAATTGCCGTTCGCCGCATCGGGCAGCGCGTCCACGCGGACCGCGGCTTTCCCCTGGTAAGTGGCCTCCTTTACCGAGACTCCGCGGCCTTCCAACTGCTCCGGCGTTTGGGCGCACATCTGGACGCACAACGGGGCGATCGCCAACAGGGCAAGGAAGTGTTTCATCACCTGATTGTACGTTGAGCCCCGCGAAAGGTACTGCCGCGAAAGTCGAGTCACATCCGCGCCTGCTCGCCGGTCTCGGACAAGGCGCGAATATGCTCCAGGACTCGGCGGTGGATATGATGCACCACGGCATCCGACCATAGCCGCCAATATGCGGCAGGCCAAAGGCCGTGCCGGTACCAGGAGGTGCCGGCGACCAGCGTCCGGCCGCCCGGCAGGCGCGTCAATTCGAACTGGCCGGCCTCGGAGATGTAATATCCTTCGAGGTGCTTGGGAAAAATCGGGCCGTACAATCCCATCTCGCGCATGGCAGGAGGCGTTGCTGTGACGTCGAATCGCAGCCGCCGCGGCTCGTCCCAAACCACTACTCGTTCCTGCACAGTGCCGGTCGAAAGGTCGCAGCTTCGCGGCGCGCCAACGCCGCTCCCCGCGATACGGGTCTGGATTGGGTATGCCATTCCGGGCCGGAGCAACCAATCGGGCTCGGCGGTGATCTTCGGGAAGGCCACCACGTGTTGCCAGACGCGCTCCGGTGCGGCGTTCACCACGATGCTGGTGGTGACCGGGTACACCGGCGGCTTTGCCGTGATATCGAAAAACAGGCTGACCGGCAAGAGCAACGCCATTCCCGCGGGCCCCTTGGCGGGCGTCGAGATGCCGCCCCAGTACGCCAGCAGGCTGCCAAGCACCGCGAGCGGGATTGCAACGGGAAGGGCCATGAGCACGCAGATGAACCCCTCTACGCCCGTCACAAGAAACAGGGCACATCCCACTGCGCCGATGCACACCCCGATCCAGCTGGCGCGGCCCGCCGTCCTGGGCTGGAAGATCAAAGTACCCAGCCCGCCCGCCAGTACCGGCAGCATAATGAATAGGGTCCAGCCATAATAGCCCCTCAGCGCCATGCCCAAGGCGGAGATAAATAGCAGCCCGAAGCCACAGAAACCGATCAACCTTCTACCGTTCCCATCCATGCATTCCCTCGTTTTGAACACGTTCAGTTACAGTGTGCTCCGGCCCTCCCCACTTGTCAAGAGTTTTCTGAACGCGTTCAAAAGTAGGCGCTATTGACCTCCTTCTGCGAGAATCTAGCGGAGGACTCACCAATGGATGCGCGGCAAAGCGCGAAACGCCAAGCCTGTATGCGCGGGCTGCGCTTTATTCATCAGCACTCAGAGGAGGGCGAGAATTTCGAGGATTGGGACGGCGACTATCTGTGGTGCTTCTACTGCATCTCCGCCACGTCCGCCGACGCCGAACTCAGCACGCTGGCACGGGAATTGGGCACACAGTGCGCCCGCCGGTGGATGGAGTCGCAAGACGAACTGCCGCACTTGGACGACGCCGAAGAGGTCGCCTACTACGTCTCCCTGCTGCATGAGGCGAGCCTCTTCGGAATCGAAAACGC